>NZ_JBPKJK010000291.1:0-5116 GCF_051756985.1 Saccharothrix sabaoui | reverse complement strand
CGGCGACGGCCCCACCAGCACCAGGGCGCCGAAGCGCGACGGGTCCCGGTTCGAGGCGAGGACGCCGATCATCGCGCTCACCGAGTGCCCGACGAACACCGCGTCGCGCAGGTCCAGCTCGTCGAGGACCTCCAGCACGTCGGTGGCGTAGCCGTCCAACGACGAGTAGCGCTCGGGTTGCCACGCCGACAGGTCGGAGTTCCCGGACCCCACGTGGTCGAACAGCACCACCCGGTGCTCGTCGGCGAAAGCGGGCGCCACCAGGCGCCACATGTTCTGGTCGCAGCCGAAGCCGTGCGAGAACACCAGCGGTCGACCGTCGTCGCGACCGGACACGGTCACGTGGTTCCTGCTCCGCACGTCCACCGCGGCAGTATCGCACCAGCGCCCGTGACGACCGCCGCAACCACCGTGACCGCGTGTCACGCCCGGGACCCGGCCCGCGCGGTATGAGATCGGCCTCACGCGGGAGCAGACGGGCGCGCCCGGGCGTTGTACCGGGTGATGAACGGACAACTCCGCTTCCGCGTCCTCGGGGACTCGCTCGCCGCCGGCGTCGGCTGCGAACGGCCCGAGCAGACCATCGGGCACCTGCTGGCAGGCGTCCTGCGCGAGGACGGGCACCCGGTCGACCTCGGCGTGCACGCCGTGTCCGGCGCGCGGTCGGCCGGGCTGGCCGCCCAGGTGCGCGCCGCCGTGCCGACCGGCGTGGACGTCGCGCTGATCGTGATCGGCGCGAACGACCTGACCTCGTTCACCCCGCCCGCCGTGGGAGCGGGGCTGCTGCACGACGCCGTCGCCGACCTGCGCCGCGCGGGCGGTCAGGTGGTGGTGGCCACCGCGCCGGACCTCAGCGTCGTCTCGCACGTGCCGCCCGCGTACCGGGCGTTCGTGTCGCAGGCCAGCGGCCTCTACGCCCGCGCCCAGGCCGACGCGGTGGTGCGCGCCGGCGGGGTGGTGGCCGACATCGGGTCCGTCCTGCACGGCCGCTTCGCCGCCGACCCGCGCCTGTTCTCGGCGGACCGCTTCCACCCCTCACCCGCCGGGTACGCGCTCATCGCCGACGCCCTCGCCCCGCACGTGCGCGCGGCGGCCGACCGGCGGGCCGCCTGAGCGGTCCCGGTTACGATCGAGGTCGGACCGCCGGAGGGGAGCTCGTCGTGGGTCGTGCCGGATCTGTCGGGATCATGCTGCCGCGCGACCTCGCGCCCGCGCGGGTGCTGCCGTACGCGCGCCGCGCCGACGAGCTCGGCTTCGACGAGCTGTGGGTGGTGGAGGACCTCGGGTTCCGCGGCGGCGTCGCCCAGGCCGCGGCCGTGCTGGCGACGACGTCCCGCATCAGGGTCGGCATCGGGCTGCTGCCCGCCGGGGCGCGCAACGCCGCCTTCGCCGCCATGGAGGTCGCGACGCTCGCCCAGCTGTTCCCCGGCCGGGTCGACATCGGGATCGGGCACGGGATGCCCGCGTGGATGCGGTCGGTGGGGGAGTGGCCGGCCAGTCCGCTGACCCTGCTGGAGGAGTACCTGCGCGCGGTGACCGCCCTGGTGCGCGGGGAGACCGCCGACCGCGGCGGGCACGTCGTCCTGGACCCGTCGGTCCGCCTGGAGCCGGCGTGCGTGCCGGACGTGCCGCCGCCCGTCCTCGCCGGGGTGCGCGGGCCGCGCTCGCTCGCCCTGTCCGGTCGGGTCGCCGACGGGACGGTCCTGGCCGAGCCGGTGACGCCCGAGTACGCGCGCGCGGCGCTGGGGCACATCGACGCGCGCCGCCCGCACCGCGTCGTGGCCTACAACTCGGCCGCCGTGCGCCCCGGGCGCGCCGAGGCCGTCGAGGCGGTCCGCCCCGGCCTGGCGTGGATCGGCGAACCCGACTGGGCGCCGCACATCGCCCCGCTGCCGTTCGCGGCGGAGTTCGCGGCGCTGCGCCGGGGGTGCGGGAGCCGCGAGGAGTTCGCGCGCCGCCTGCCCGAGGAGTGGGTGCGGCGGCTGTCGGTGACGGGCACCGCCGACGACGCCCGGGCGCGGCTGGCCGAGCTGTACGCGGCCGGCGTGGACAGCGTCGTGCTCATCCCCGCCGACCCCGACCCCGACGAGGCCCTGGAGCGGTTGGCCGGCGTCCTCTGACCCCGCGCGACCGGCCCGCCCCGGCGGGCCGTCAGGACAGCGGCGGGAGCAGGGCGGTCGTGGCCTCCTCGACCGTGGCGTGCGCCGGGAACACCGGGAGCAGGCCGACGACGCGCAGCAGCCTGGTGATGTGCGGCGGCGTGCCGGCCAGGACCAGGGAGCACCCGGCCGCGGCGGCGCGCCTGCGGGCGGCGATCAGGGCCGACACGCCGCTGGAGTCGCAGAAGGCGACGGCGGTCAGGTCGACCACGACGCGGTCGCCGCGGCGCAGGACGAGGGCGTCCACGGCGTCGTGGAGGCGGGTGGTGGTGTCGATGTCCAGCTCGCCGACCAGGGTGAGCACGTGGCAGCCGCCGAGGTCGCGGGTGGTGACGCGCAGGCCGTTCA
The DNA here is from genome assembly GCF_051756985.1 of Saccharothrix sabaoui. Classification (NCBI taxonomy): domain Bacteria; kingdom Bacillati; phylum Actinomycetota; class Actinomycetes; order Pseudonocardiales; family Pseudonocardiaceae; genus Saccharothrix; species Saccharothrix sabaoui. Next base: position 2,609 of record NZ_JBPKJK010000291.1, on the reverse strand, counting down.
CGACGGTCCCGCCGCACCGGGGACGCCGATGGCCAGCACGGCGGCGTCGTCCTCCAGGCCCTCGCCGAAGTCGTCCAGCAGCCGGGTCACCGCGTCGATCACGCCGCGGGCGGAGCAGGGGGCCAGGGACGTGGCGAAGTCGAGCAGCGCGTCCTCCTCGTAGCGGTCGTGGGCGGCGCCCGTGCGGGCCTCCGTCAGGCCGTCGGTGTAGAGCAGCAGGGTGTCGCCGGGACCGAGGTGCGCGGTCGTGGTGACGATGTTGGCGTGCGGCAGGATGCCGATCAGCTGGCCGTCGGGGGTGCGCAGGTAGTCGGCGGCGCCCTCGGCGCGCAGCAGCAGGGTGGGCGGGTGGCCGCCGCTGGCCAGCGTCACCGCGTACCCGTCGGCGTCGGGCGTGAGCACGCCGAAGACCACCGTGCAGAAACGCGGTTGGTCGCCGCTGAACTCCTGGTTGAGCACGGTGTTGAGGTTGTCGAGCACGGCGGCGGGGTCGGGGTCGTAGACCGCCGCGGCGCGCAGGGTGTAGCGGGTCAGCGACGTGACCGCCGCCGCCTCCGCGCCCTTGCCGCACACGTCGCCCAGGAAGAACCCCCACCGCTCCCCGGACAGCGGGAACAGGTCGTAGAAGTCGCCGCCGACCTCGTCGGGGCTCGCGTGGTGGTAGTGGGCGGCGACCTCCGTGCCGCGCGGCGGCGTGAGCACCGGCGGCAGCAGGGTGCGCTGGAGCGTGGTGGCCAGCCGCTGCGCCCGGTCGCGCGCCTCGTCGGCGGCCTTGCCGGCGCGCAGCAGCTCCCGCTCGTAAGCGCGGCGCTCGCGGGCGTCGAACACGGTCATCCGGATCAGCTGCGGCTGCCCGTCCACGTCGTCCTTGACCGTGGCGGTCAGCAGCACCGGCAACCGGTCGCCGCCGGCCGTCACCAGTTCCACCGCGATGCCGTTGACCTCGCCGTGCATGCTCAGCAGCGGCGCGATGTGCGTCTCGTGGTAGATCCGGCCGCCGACCGAGAGCAGCTCGGCGAACCGCCGGCCGAGCAGGTCCTCGCGGGCGTGGCCCAGCCAGCCCAGCAGGGTCGTGTTCACCCTGGCGATCCGCCCGTCCGGCAGGGTCGCCAGGTGCCCGCACGGCGCGTTCTCGTAGAGGTCTTCGGCGCTGACCCCGGGCAGCGCGGCGAACTCGGTCATCACCTCGGCGGGGGGACGACCGCGCCGGGCGGCGCCGGGTGGCGAACGGCGTGCGGGGGGAGCATGGTCCAACCTTCCCAGAACCGGTCCGCCGCCGCACGCCGGTCGGGTGCCCGGCGATCGACGGGCGATCGACGGGCGATCGCCGGGCCGGACCGGCGGCCCGGGGTCAGCGGGCGGTGACGCGGGTGACCAGGTCGGCCCAGGCGGCCTCCACGCGGTGCGGGCTCATGCCGAGCTGCCCGGTGAGGTGCTGGACCAGGGTGACGTCCAGGGACGCCAGCAGGGTGTGGGCGAGCACCTCCGCGTCGGCGTCCCCGGCGACCTGGCGCAGCAGGCTCGCCAGGTGGGTGATCCGGAGGCGGCGGGCGGGGACGGTGAACCGGCGTTCCGGCGGTGGGTCGGCGGCCAGGTAGAGGTCGAGGTGGTCGCGCTCGTGGCGCAGCACGGCGGGGCCGAAGGCGAGCAGGCGCGTCACGGGGTCGGCGTCGGGGCCCAGTGGTGGCGGGCCGGTGAGGAACGCCTCCTGGAGGCGTTCCTCCTGGTGGTCCAGCAGGGCCAGCAGGAGGCCGTTGCGGTCGCCGAAGCGGCGGGACACGGTGCCCTTGCCGACCGAGGCCGCGGCGGCGACGGCCTCCATGGTCAGGTTCGCCGCGCCGTGCTCGGCCGCCAGGCGGGCCGCGGCCTCCAGCAGGCGCGCCCGGTTGCGCACCGCGTCGGCGCGCAGCCTCGGCGCCCCGTGCACCGGGATCAGGGGGAGTGCGCGGTCCCCCGGCGCTGTGGCCTCGCTCACCCCGGGAGCCTATCCGGAAGATAACCGGACCGTGTCCCGTTTACCGTGGTGCGCCGCACGGCGCACTGACCACCAGCACCCACCCCGGGAGTACCCGATGGCCGTCCGCATCCTCGCCCTCGTCGGCAGCCTCCGCGCCGCGTCGCACAACCGCCAGCTCGCCGAGACCGCCGTGCGCCTCGCGCCCGAGGGCGTCGAGGTGGAGCTGTACGAGGGCCTGGCCTCGGTGCCCTTCTACAACGAGGACATCGACGTCGAGGGCTCCCTGCCGGAGGCCGCGGCGGACCTGCGCCGGGCCACCGCCGAGGCCGACGCGCTGCTGCTGTTCTCGCCGGAGTACAACGGCACGATCCCGGCCGTGCTGAAGAACGCCATCGACTGGCTGTCGCGCCCCTACGGCGCGGGCGCGCTGTCGGGCAAGCCGGTGGCCGTCGTCGGCACCGCGTTCGGCCAGTACGGCGGCGTGTGGGCGCAGGACGAGGCGCGCAAGGCGGTCGGCATCGCCGGCGCCGCCGTCGCCGACGACCTGACCCTCTCCGTCCCGGCCTCGGTCACCCGCTTCGCCGACACCCACCCGGCCGACGACGCCGAGGTCGCCACCCGCGTCGTCGAGGTCGTCCAGGGCCTGGCCACC
>NZ_JBPKJK010000290.1:0-5156 GCF_051756985.1 Saccharothrix sabaoui | reverse complement strand
GGTGCTCGCCGGTGAGGGTGGAGCGGGCGGCGACGAGGTCCGCGGGCGTGCCCTCGAAGACGACCCGGCCGCCGTCGTGGCCCGCGCCCGGACCGAGGTCGATGATCCAGTCGGCGTGCGCCATGACCGCCTGGTGGTGCTCGACCACGATGACCGACTTGCCGGAGTCGACCAGCCGGTCGAGCAGGCCCAGCAGCTGCTCGACGTCGGCCAGGTGCAGGCCGGCGGTCGGCTCGTCGAGGACGTAGACGCCGCCCTTCTCGCCCATGTGGGTGGCCAGCTTGAGCCGCTGCCGCTCGCCGCCGGACAGCGTGGTCAGCGGCTGGCCGAGGCTGAGGTAGCCGAGGCCGACGTCGACCAGGCGGGTGAGGACGGCGTGCGCGGCCGGCGTGCGGGCCTCCCCGTCGCCGAAGAACCCGGCGGCCTCGGTCACCGACATCGCGAGCACCTCGCTGATGTCGCGCCCGCCGAGGCGGTGCTCCAGCACGGAGGCGTCGAACCGCTTGCCCCCGCACTCCTCGCAGGTGGTGGCGACACCGGCCATCATCCCCAGGTCGGTGTAGACGACACCGGCCCCGTTGCAGGCCGGGCACGCGCCCTCGGAGTTGGCGCTGAACAGCGCCGGCTTCACGCCGTTGGCCTTGGCGAACGCCTTGCGGATCGGGTCGAGCAGCCCCGTGTACGTCGCCGGGTTGCTCCGCCGCGACCCGCGGATCGCGCCCTGGTCGACCGACACCACGCCCGCGCCGGCCGGGATCGAGCCGTGCACCAGCGAGCTCTTGCCGGAGCCCGCGACACCGGTGACGACGACGAGCACGCCGAGCGGCACGTCGACGTCCACGTCCCGCAGGTTGTGCGCGGACGCGCCGCGGACCTCCAGCTTCCCGGTGGGCGTGCGCACCCCCTGCTTGAGGGAGGCCCGGTCGTCGAAGTGGCGGCCGGTGGTGGTGCCGCTCGACCGCAGCCCCTCGACGGTGCCCTCGTAGCAGACCTCGCCGCCCGCCGTGCCCGCGCCGGGGCCGAGGTCCACGACGTGGTCGGCGATCGCGATCGTCTCCGGCTTGTGCTCCACGACGAGCACCGTGTTCCCCTTGTCCCGCAACCGCAGCAGCAGGTCGTTCATCCGCCGGATGTCGTGCGGGTGCAGGCCGACGGTGGGCTCGTCGAACACGTAGGTGACGTCGGTGAGCGAGGAGCCGAGGTGGCGGACCATCTTGACCCGCTGCGCCTCGCCGCCCGACAGCGTCCCCGACGGGCGGTCGAGCGAGAGGTAGCCCAGGCCGATCTCGGCGAACGAGTCCAGCGTGCGGCCCAGCGTGGTGAGCAGCGGCGCCACCGACGGCTCGTCCAGCCCGCGGACCCACTCGGCCAGGTCGCTGATCTGCATCGCGCAGGCGTCGGCGATGCTGATCCCGGCGACCTTGGACGACCTCGCGCCCTCGGTGAGCCGGGTGCCGTCGCACCCGGGGCAGGTGGCGAAGGTGACCGCGCGGTCCACGAACGCCCGGACGTGCGGCTGCATCGCCTCCTTGTCCTTGGCCAGGAACGACTTCTGGATCTTCGGGATCAACCCCTCGTAGGTGAGGTTGACGCCCTCGACCTTCACCTTGGTCGGCTCCCGGTGCAGGAAGTCCCGCATCTCCTTCTTCGTGAACTCCCGGATCGGCTTGTGCGGGTCCAGGAAACCGGACTCGGCGTAGACGCGGACCGTCCAGAAGTTGTCGGACTTCCAGCCGGGGATGGTGAACGCGCCCTCGGCGATCGACTTGGAGTCGTCGTAGAGCTGGCTGAGGTCGATGTCGGACACCGAGCCCCGGCCCTCGCAGCGCGGGCACATGCCGCCGGTGACGCTGAAGCTGCGCCGCTCCTTCGTCTTCTGCCCGCCGCGCTCCACGGTCACCGCGCCCGCGCCGCTGATCGAGGCGACGTTGAAGGAGAACGCCTGCGGCGAGCCGATGTGCGGCTGCCCGAGCCGGCTGAACAGGATGCGCAGCATCGCGTTCGCGTCGGTGACGGTGCCGACCGTGGAGCGCGGGTCCGCGCCCAGCCGCTGCTGGTCCACGATGATCGCGGTCGTCAGCCCGTCGAGCACGTCCACGTCCGGTCGGGCCAGGGTCGGCATGAACCCCTGCACGAAGGCGCTGTAGGTCTCGTTGATCATCCGCTGGGACTCCGCGGCGATCGTGCTGAACACCAGGGAGCTCTTGCCCGAGCCGGAGACGCCGGTGAACACCGTCAGGCGGCGCTTCGGGATCTCGACGCTGACGTCCTTGAGGTTGTTCACGCGCGCGCCGTGCACGCGGATCAGGTCGTGGCTGTCGGCGGCGTGCGGGGTGCCCCGCCGCGTGTCCGCCGCCCTGGTGGCCGTGCTCATCGCGTCTCCTCGGGTCGGGCGGTTCTCAGCGGAGTTCCTTGATGCGGACGAGGTTGCCCGCCGGGTCGCGGAAGGCGCAGTCGCGCACGCCGTACGGCTGCTCGGTCGGCTCCTGGACGACCTCGCCCCCGCCGGCCCGGACCCGCTCGAAGGCGGCGTCGAGGTCCGTCGCGGCCAGGTTGACGGCGGCGTAGGTGCCCTTGGCCATCATCTCGGTGATGGTGCGGCGCTCGTCCTCGGTGACGCCGGGGTCGGCGGCCGGCGGGTGCAGCACGATGGACGTGCCGGGCTGGCCCACCGGGCCGACGGTGATCCAGTGCATCCCGTTGTAGCCGACGTCGTTGCGGACCTCGAAGCCGAGGGCGTCGCGGTAGAAGGCCAGGGCGGCGGCCGGGTCGTCCTGCGGGAGGAAGGTCTCGTGGATGGTGATGTCCATGTCGATCACGCTAGTTCCGGCGCGGTGGCCGGCGCTTCTCGATTCCTGACCGGTCTGGTGACCTGCTTGGCGACGCAGGAGGGCATCCCGGCGGTGGCCCGCGCCGCCTCGCGCCGGTAGGCGCTGGGCGACATGCCGACCAGTTCGGTGAAGCGGGTGCTGAACGTGCCCAGCGAGGAGCAGCCGACCGCGAAGCACACCTCGGTGACGCCGAGGTCGCCGCGGCGCAGCAGCGCCATCGCCCGCTCGACGCGCCGCGTCATCAGGTAGCTGTACGGCGACTCGCCGTAGGCGCGCCGGAACTCCCGGCTCAGGTGCCCGGCCGACATGTTCGCGCCGCGGGCCAGCGCCTCGACGTTCAGCGGCTGCGCGTACTCCCGGTCGATCCGGTCGCGGACGCGGCGCAACCGCACGAGGTCGCGCAGGTGGGCGGCGGCGGCTGTGCTCGTCACCGCGCGATCGTACGTCGGACGGGGGTGGTGGCCCCACCCCCGTTCCTGGTGCGCGCCCCATCGTGCGAGTCCTCGCGGCGGCCTAGTTTTCGAGTCCTGCTGAGATCTTGGGGGATCGGTGATGGCGTTGTTCTCGGGCGTGGACGTGCCGCGCACGCGGTTGTCGCACGGGGTGGTGTGGGTGTCGGTCGCGGTGGCGGCGGTGCTGGTCGCCCTCGCCGGCGGCTACGGCTACCACGGTGACGAGCTGTACTTCCTCGCCGCCGGGCGGCACCTCGCCTGGGGCTACCCGGACCAGCCGCCGCTGACGCCGTTCCTGGCCCGGCTGGCGGACTCGGTCGCGCCGGACTCCCTGGTGGCGCTGCGGGCGCCGGCCGCGCTGGCCGCCGGGGCGACGGTGCTGTTCGTCGGGCTGACCGCCCGGGAGATGGGCGGCGGCGCGCGGGCGCAGATCCTCGCGGTCCTCGCCGCCGCCGTGTCCGGGCCGGTGCTGGTGCCCGGCCACATGCTGCACACCACCACGATCGACATCTGCCTGTCCGCCGCGCTCGCCTGGCTGGCCGTGCGCGTGGTGCGGACCGGTGACCGGCGGCTGCTGCTCGTCGCCGGCGCGGTGCTCGGGGTGGGCCTGCTGAACAAGTACCAGGTCGCGGTGGTGGCGGCCGGCATGGTGGTCGGGTTGGCGCTGGTCGGGCCGCGCGCGGTGCTGCGCGGGCCGTGGCTGCCCGCCGGGGCGCTGCTGGCGCTGCTGGTGTGGTCGCCGAACCTGCTGTGGCAGTTCGAGCACGGGTGGCCGCAGCTGGAGATGGCGGGCGTCATCAGCGAGAACGGCGGCAACGGCGTGCGGCTGGCGTTCCTGCCCGCGCAGCTGCTCTACGTCGGTCCGCTGCTCGTGCCGCTGTGGGTCGCGGGCCTGGTGCGGCTGCTGCGCTCGCCCGACGCCCGGCCGTTCCGGTTCCTGGGCGTGGCGTGGCTGCTGCTGGTCGTGGTGTTCGTCGCCGCCGCCGGGTCGCCGATGTACCTGTTCGGGGCCTACCCGGCCCTGCTCGCCGCGGGTGGTCTCGCGGTCGACGGCTGGCTGCGGCGCGGGGCCGACAAGAACGGGGCCGACAAGGGTGGGGCCGACAAGAACGGCGCCGGCAAGAAGGGGCTCGGTGCGCGCAAGGTCGTGGTGGGCGTGGCGGGCGTCGCGTCGGCCGCGTTCATCGTGCCGCTCGCGCTCCCGGTGGTGCCGGTGGACCGGCTGTCGGCCATCCCCGTCACCGAGCTGAACGGGCTCACCGCCGAGCAGTTCGGCTGGCCCGAGCTGGCCCGGACCGTCGCCGGGGTCCACCGGGCGCTGCCCGACCGCGAGCGCACCGCGGTGGTGACCGAGAACTTCGGCGAGGCCGCGGCCCTGGAGCGCTACGGCCGCGACCTGGGCCTGCCGGCGGTGCACAGCGGCTACCGGGGCTACGGCGACTGGGGCCACCCGCCGGACACCGCGACCTCGGCGCTGCTCGTCCGGCCGGGGAACCGGCCCGGCCCGCCCGAGTGGGCACCCGACGCCTGCCGCGCGCTCCGCGAGGTCGCCGCGACGGACAACGAGCAGGGCGTCGACAACAAGGAGCGCGGCGGCCGGGTGTGGCTGTGCGAGGGGCTCGTGGAGCCGTGGGCCGACCTCTGGCCCCGCATCCGGCACCTGCGGTGAGCCGGTGGTCGTGAGCGGGTTTCGCCTCCGGGTGCGCGGGTATGCCGTGGCCATGGGTGCTGACGACAAGATCGACGCGAAGGTCGACGAGCTCAAGGGCAAGGGCAAGGAAGCGCTCGGCGACGCCACCGACGACCAGGACCTGGAGGCCGAGGGCAAGGGCGACCAGGCGAAGGGCAACCTGAAGCAGGCGGGCGAGAAGGT
>NZ_JBPKJK010000289.1:0-5605 GCF_051756985.1 Saccharothrix sabaoui | reverse complement strand
CCGGCGCGCGCGGCGTCGTCCGGGTCGTCGACGACCTCGACGGCCCCCGCGCGGGCGCGCCCCTGCCGCCGGTCGACCTGGACGCCGCGCTGGTCGCGGCCCACGCCGACGACGGCGTGCGGGACCGGGCGCGGCGGGCCGCCCACCGCGCCCCGCCGGGGGTGCGGGCGGCGGTCGCCGCGGTCGCCCAGGCGTGGCGGGAGGCCGCCCTGGACCGCGCCCCGCTGCCCGCCGACCGGGTCGCCGTCGTGGTCGCCGGGCACAACCTCACCGGCGGCTACGCCGACGACGTCGCGCGCAAGCTCGCCGCCGCCCCGGCCTTCGTCCCCGGCCGGGCCGCCCTGCACCTGATGGACACCGACCTGCTGGGCGTGCTCACCGAGGTGTTCGGGCCGCGCGGCGAGGGGATGACCGCGGGCGGGGCGTCCGCCAGCGGCAACGTCGCCCTGGTCGCCGCGGCCCGCCTGCTGGCCTGCGACGCGGCCGACGCCGTGCTGGTCGTCGGCCCGCTGGCCGACCCGTCGCGGCTGGAGCGCCACGCCCTGGCCAACCTCGGCGCGGTCGCGCCGCTGGCCGACGACGCGGACCCGGCGGCGCTGTGCCGGCCGTTCGACCGCGCGCACAGCGGTTTCGTGCCCGGCCAGGCGTGCGCGGCGGTGGTCCTGGAACGGCGCGGGTCCGCCGCGGACCGGGGCGTGCCCGCGCTGGCCGCCCTGCCCGGGCACGCGGTGCGCATGGCCGGCACGAGCCTGGCCCACCCCAGCGAGGACGCCCAGGTCGAGGTCGTGACGGCCGCGCTGAAGGCCGCCGGGCTCGACCCGGCGGCCGTGGACCACGTCAACGCCCACGCCACCGGCACGCCGCTGGGCGACCGCACCGAGGCCGCCGCCCTGCTGCGGGTGTTCGGCGACCGCCCCCTGGTCAACGCCACCAAGGCGTTGACGGGCCACTGCCTGCACGCCGCCGGGGTGCTGGAGGCGGTGGCCGTGGTCGCGCAGCTGCGCGGCGGGTTCCTGCACCCCAACCCCAACCTGCGCGACCCCGTCGAACCGGGGCTGCGGTACGCAGGGGAGCGGGCCGAGGACGTGCGGGCCCGGGTCGCGGTGTCGAACGGGTTCGGCTTCGGCGGCATCACCACGTCCCTGGTGATCACCGACGCCGAGGTGGTCCGGTGACGGCCCCGTGGGTGCCCCGCGACGCCGGGGGGCGGGACGCCGGCGTGGTGCTGCTGTGCTTTGCCCACGCGGGCGGCGGCACGGCCGGGTTCCGGCCGTGGCGGGAGCCGCTGGGACCCGACATCGGGGTGTGGCCGGTGCTGCTGCCCGGCCGCGAGTCCCGGCTGCGCGAGCCCGCGCACCGCCGGATGGGCACGCTGGTGCCGGAGCTGGTGGACGCCCTCGCCCCGGCCCTGGACCGGCCGTACGCGCTGTTCGGGCACAGCACCGGCGCGGTCGTGGCCTACGAGGTGGCCCGCGCCCTGGTGGCGCGGGGCGCGCGCCCCCCGCTCCGGCTGTTCGCCTCCGGCCGCCGCGCGCCGCACCTGCCCGCGCGCCACGAGCCGCGCCACGGCCTGCCCGAGGCCGCGTTCCTCACCGCCCTGGCGGGACTCGGCGGCACCGCGCCCGAACTGCTCGCGGAACCCGGCCTGGCCCGGCTGTTCCTGCCCGCCCTGCGCGCCGACTTCGAGCTGAACGAGACCTACGTCCCGCTGCCCGGACCAACGCTGACCTGCCCGGTGTCCGCCATGACCGGTGACGCCGACCCCGAGGCCCAGGTGGACGAACTGGCGGCGTGGCGCGACGTCACGCGCGGCGCGTTCAGCCTCCGGACCTTCGCCGGGGACCACTTCTACCTGCGCGGGGCCCCGCCCGCGCTGATGCGCGCCGTGCGCGAGGACCTGCTGGGCCGAACCGCTCAACAGTGCGCAGACGGGGCACCGAGGTCCGTGCCACCCTCCTGACCGCCCCCGCAGTCGGGGGGCGCCCACCGCGCGAGGAGGACCCACCGTGGCCGACCTGGACCTGTCCCGAGTCCACCCGCTGTTCGCGAAGCAGATCGAGTGCCTGCAGAACGCGGACATCGCCGGTCTCCTCGAGACCTACCACCCGGAGGCGGTCGTGGTCCGCTTCCAGGGCGTGCTCAACGGCATCGACGAGATCCGCGAGACCTTCGGCCGGTACATGGACATCGCCGCGAGGTACGAGGAACTGCTGGAGTACACCCACACCGAGGACACCATCTTCGTGCGCGCCCACATGAGCGTGCGCGGCGAGCACGAGCTCGGCTTCGGCGCCTACGTGCTGCGCGACGGCCTGATCTGGCGCCAGGTCGCCGGGATCGAGGGCGGGATGCGGAACTGGTTCGCCGAGTCCGCCGAGGCCACCGAGTCCGCCGAGACCACCGAGGCGGCGGGCTCCGCTCCCTGACCGGCACTTCGAGTAGGAGGAACCAATCATGGGCTTCACCGCGACCGGTGACCTGTTGCTGCGCAGCTGGGACGAGACCACGTTCTCCGAGGAGGACGGGATCAAGCTGACCCGCTCCACCATCCGCTACGTCTTCGAGGGCGACGTCGAGGGCAGCGGGCTCAAGGAGTACGTCATGGCCTACCGCAGCGAGGAGTCCACGACGTTCGTCGGCCTGGAGCACGTGGTCGGTCGCATCGGCGACCGCAAGGGCACGTTCGTGCTCCACCACACCGGCGAGCTGGACGGCGAGCAGGCGACCGTCGAGTTCACGGTCGTGCCCGGCTCCGGCACCGGTGAGCTGGCCGGCCTGACCGGCAAGGGCGGGTTCGTGGCCAAGCACTCCGACAGCGGCAACGCCGCCTACCGGTTCGACTACGACTTCGAGTGACCGGGCGCGGCGGGCGTGGTCGCGCGCCACGCCCGCCCGTCCCCGTGGAGGAGAGGCACCCATGGACCCGGCTCCCGCACCCGGCGCGCCGCTGGTGGCCGAGCGCTACCCCATCCCGCGCGGTCGGCCGACCCACCCGGCGGAGGAGTACGCCGCGCTGCGCGCCGACGCCCCGATCAGCCGCTCGCGCCTGGACTTCGACGGCAGCGACGTCTGGTTGGTGACGCGGCACGCCGACGCCTGCGCGGTGCTGGCCGACCCCCGCTTCAGCTCCGACTTCTCCCGCCCCGGATTCCCCGCCCGGATGACCGTGCGCCCGCCGGGACCCGGCACGTTCATCCGCATGGACGCCCCCGACCACACCCGGCTGCGGCGCGCGGTGCTGGAGGAGTTCCGGCCCCGACGGGTCGAGGAGATGCGCCCGGCCATCACGACCATCGTCGACGACCTGGTGTCGGCGATGCTGGCCGGCCCGAAGCCCGCCGACCTGGTGCAGGCGCTGGCGCTGCCCCTGCCGACGCTGGTGATCTGCGAGCTGCTGGGCGTGCCCTACGACGACCGCGAGTTCTTCCAGGACCGCACCGCCGTCATCGGCGACCAGGAGGCGTCCCCCGCCGCCCGCCAGGTCGTGCGCGACGAGCTGCGCGAGTACCTCGACCGGCTGGTGACCGACAAGCACGCCGCCGGGACCGACGACCTGCTGGGCCGGATGTCGCGCGACCGCGACCGCAGCGGCCTGACCCACGACGAGGTCGTGGGCGTCGCCACCCTGCTGATGATCGCCGGGTTCGAGACCATCGCGAACCAGATCGGCGTCGGCACGCTGCTGCTGCTGACCCACCCCGACCAGTACGCCCGCCTGCGCGCCGAACCCGGCCTCGTCGTCCCCGCGGTGGAGGAGCTGGCGCGCCACCAGACGGTCATCGACTACGGCCTGCGCCGCGTGGCGACCGAGGACGTCGTGGTCGGCGGCACGACCATCCGCGCCGGCGAGGGCGTCGTGGTGGTCCTGTCCTCGGCGAACCGCGACGCCGAGGTGTTCCCCGACCCGGACCGGTTCGACATCACCCGCGACCCCCGCGGCCACCTCGCGTTCGGGTTCGGCCTGCACCAGTGCCTGGGGCAGCTGCTGGCCCGCCTCCAGCTCGGCCTGCTGTGGACGACCCTGGCCGATCGCGCGCCGGGCCTCCGGCTCGCCGTGGACCTCGACGAGGTCCCCTTCCGCACCGACATGTTCGTCCACGGGGTGCACAGCCTCCCCGTCACCTGGTAGCAACGAGGAGCACCACCATGACCCAGGCCGAGGCGACGACCGCCGAGACCCCGACCGACCCGCCGTTCCCGTTCCCGATCACCTCCGCCCTCGACCCGTCGCCGGAGTACCGGCGGATGCGCGACGAGCAGCCGGTGATGCGGGTGCGCCTGCCCAGCGGCGACGCGGCGTGGCTGGTGACCAGGTTCGCCGACGTGCGCGCCGTGTTCGCCGACCCCAGGTTCAGCCGCGCCGCCGCCGCCCTGCCGGGCGCACCGCGCCTGATGCCCGGCGTGGAGGGCGACCCCGAGTCCATCGTCAGCAAGGAGGGCGCGGACCACGCCCGGCTGCGCCGCCTGGTCGCGCCCGCCTTCACCGCCCGCCGCATGGAGACCATGCGCAGTCGGGTGCAGGCCACCGTGGACGACCTGCTGGCGCAGGTGGAGGCCGCCGGCAAGCCCGCCGACCTGGTGGGCCTCTACACCTCGCAGCTGCCGATCATCACCATCTGCGACCTGCTCGGCGTGCCGCGCGAGGACCGCGACCGGTTCCGGCACTGGTCGGACGCCATGTTCCACAGCACCGCCGACAAGCTCGACGAGGCGGTCGCCGCCCGCAACGCGCTCATCGGCTACCTGGCGGCGATGGTGCAGGCCCGCCGCGCGAACCCCAGCGACGACCTGCTCGGCGTGCTGATCGGCCACCAGGACAACGACGCGCTGACCGAGCGCGAGCTGGTCTCCTTCGCGGGCGGCCTGATCGTGGCCGGCTACGAGACGACCGCCAACCGGCTGGCCAACGCCGTGCTGATCCTGCTCGGCAGCCCCGACCAGCTCGCGCTGCTGCGCGAGGACCCGAGCCGGGTCCCGGCCGCCGTGGAGGAGCTGCTGCGGTTCATCCCCGGCGGCGCGGCGGGCGGCCTGATGCGGGTCGCGACCGAGGACGTGGAGGTCGCCGGCACGCTCATCCGGGCGGGCGAGGGCGTCATCGCGGTCACCAACTCCGCCAACCGCGACGGCGAGGTGTGGGCCGACCCGGACCGCTTCGACATCACCCGGGCCCCCGGCCCGCACACCAGCTTCGGCCACGGCGCGCACCACTGCGTCGGCGCGCAGCTCGCCCGCATCGAGATGCAGGTCGGCCTGGGCTCGCTGTTCACCCGGTTCCCGACGCTGCGCCTCGCGGTCGACGAGTCGGAGCTGCCGTGGCGCAAGAACGCCGTCATCCACAGCCTCCAGGGCCTGCCGGTGGAGTGGTGATGACCGGTACCTGGAAGGTGTCCCTCGACCAGGGCGCGTGCATCAGCTCGGGCATCTGCCAGGCGCTCGCGCCGGGCCGGTTCCGGGTGAAGGCGGGCAGCCCGGCCGAGGTCGTCAGCGAGGAGGTCGACGGGGAGGACGCGCTGCTCGACGCGGCCGAGTCCTGCCCGGTGGAGGCCATCGGCCTGGTGGACGTCGCCTCCGGCGGCGTGGTCTACCCGCCGGCCGACTAGCGCGC
>NZ_JBPKJK010000288.1:0-5612 GCF_051756985.1 Saccharothrix sabaoui | reverse complement strand
TGACGATGTCGTGGCGCAGGTCGCTGCCCGCCTCGCCGCGACCGGTCGACCGGCGGCGGGAGAGCCACAGGTGGGTGCTGCCGTCGGTCCAGCGGGCCAACTGCCACCTGCGGGCGACCCGGACGCCGTCGCGGGGGACCTCCTCGGCGGCCACCCAGTCGGTGCCCTCCAGGGTGCGGCCGGCGGGCTGCGCGGGGGCACCGCCGGGGACGGGGAGCAGCACCCGGCGCAGGCGCGCCCCGTCCGGGTCGAACTCCGGCAGCAGGGGCGCCCAGTGGTCCGGCGGCAGGGCCGAGCGCAGCGCGTAGGACAGGTCGGCCCCCGGCACCACCCGCGGCTCCGGCGCCGGCGCGTACCGGCCCTGCCGGTCGACGCCGACACCGGCCACGCCCTCGACGGTCCGCTCGACGGCCCACACCGCGTTCGCCGCCTCGTCGCGCAGGAACACCACGTCCTCGACGGGGTCGCCCTCCAGCGAGCCGGGCAGCGCCGGCGGCAGCACGAACAGCGACTGCGCCGGGGTGGAGCCCGGCAGGCGGTACATGTCCCAGCCCGGCCGGGCGGCCGGGTCCACCTCGGTGCGGACGCCGAAGGTGTCGGTGACCACGAGGGAGCGGACGCGGGCGACCGTGCCGACGGGCAGCTCGACGGGCACGACGAACCAGTCGTTGGCGTAGAGCGTGGCGAACTCCAGCACCAGCAGCCGCCCGAGGTCGCTCGGCCCGGTCTCGGCGCCGGCGAAGGACACCGGGGCGTCCTCGAACTCCCACCACCGGTCGGTGGGCATGCCCGGGTAGCGCACCGGGCTCGGCATCCCGGTGCGCACCAGGTCCCGGGACGGGGTGTCCGCCGGAGCCGACTCGCCGCTCGTGGACAGGCGCAGGTCGTACCAGTCGAGCGTGCCGCCGGGGTACTCCGGCGCGCTGAGGACCACCTCGTCGTCGCCGAGCCTGGTGCCCAGGACGAAGGAGTGCTCCAGGCGCCGGGACGACCAGCTCGCCGCGTTCGTCCCGGGCCGGCTCACCAGTTCGCGCCACCAGGTGGTGAACGAGGCCGCCGCCGCCAGCACCGCCGCCCGGTCGGCGGCGGCCACCTCGGGCACGGCGGGCAGCGTCGGCGCGCCGCCCGGGGAGGTGCCGCCCAGGGCGGCGGCGAGCGCGTCGGCGTCGGGCACCCGGCCGCGCAGGAACGCCGCCTCCGCCACCGCGTCGTCGTCGGCGGTGGGACCGGGCACGACCTCGGGCAGCGGGAACGCGTCGGTGAAGGACTGGCCGTAGCGGGCGCGCAGCGGCCCGAGCAGGCGCAGGAACCGCCGGCCGCCCTCGGCCCTCAGCGCCAGGTCGTCCGGGTCCGGCGCGGTGCGCTCGACCACCGCCTCCAGCGGGGTGGTCGTGGTGTCGAGGCGCTCGAAGTCGTCGAGCGGGGCGCCGTCGCCCAGCCCGCGGAACCCGCCGATGGCCCCGGCCCGCACGCGCAGCCGCGCGCTGACCGGGGAACCGCCATCGCTGCCGTCGAACTCGCCGAGCTGCCACTGGCGGCACAGCAGCCACGCGGCGTCCTCCACGCGGGCCGCGACGCTCTCCCGGATGTCGGCCGAGGTCACGCGCGGCGTGAGCCTGGTCCAGGTGGTCACCGATGGGGTCATGGGGTCGCTCCCGGGGTGGGCGAGGTGAGGTCGGTGCTCGCGGTGGCACCGGCCGCGTTGAACGGGACGTAGGTGGCGGGCAGGAAGTGGCCGTCGCGCAGCTCACCCCACGGCACGGTGCGCGTGGTGGCCACGTGGAACGCCTGGTCGACGGCGGCGAAGACCTGGTCGGTCGTCCACCTGCCGTCGGCCGCCGTCGGCACGGCCAGCAGCAGCGACTGCGGCGCCCGCGCGCCCGGCGCGTCGTGGTTGAAGGCCAGGCCGGTGACCTCGGTGGCGGCGGGCACCCGCTCGGTCCACTCGTCGAGCACGAGCCCGACCAGCGGGGCCGCCGCGTCGACGGCGCGCACGGCGTGCACGGCGACGGACAGCCGGTCGACGCCGGCGGACGGGCCGGGCAGGGCCGCCCACCGGTCACCCGCGGCGCGGGGCGCCTGGCCGACGACCAGCGGGCGCGACGCGGCGGCCGTGCCGAGGGCGTCGGCGCGGGAGAGCGCGGTGTGCAGCGCCTTCGCGCCGGGCCGGACCCTGGACAGCCGGGTGAGCCAGGTGTCGACGACGAGCGGGTCCGGACCGACCAGCTCGGCGCTGTGCCCGAGCAGGTCGCTCAGGGCGGCGCGCCCGGCCGCGGCGACGGTCCAGGTCGGCAGGACCGGGAAGTCGTCGCCCAGCAGCACCTTCACCCGGGCGGTGTGGTGGCGGACGGCCGCGTCGGGACCGTCCGCGACCGGCGGCGCGGTCAGGGCGGCGTCCTCGTCGAGCCTGCGCCGCGCCTCGGCGGCGGCGACCTCGGCCCGCGCGGTGGTGCGCGCGAGCCAGTCGGCGTCCCGGGTGCCCGCCTCGGGGTGGGCGTCGGGCACGCCGTGGCGGGCGAGCCCGTCCAGGCACGCCACCAGCCCGGCCGCGGTCGGCGCCCCGAGCTGCGCGCGCAGCGCGGCCAGCGCGCCGGCCAGCGAGGTGCGCGCGGCGGTCGCCCTGCGCCCCAGCTCGTCGGCGTCCGCGGTGAGCGCGAGACCGGCGTCCCGCGCCAGGTCGGTGCCCCGGACCGGGCGGACCCGGCGCAGCAGCGCCCGCACGCCCCGCGCCGCGTGGCGCAGGTCGTCGACGGAGGCGTGGGTGGGCGGCCCGAAGCCGGGCACGCGCCCGGTCGACAGCGCGGGCAGCTCCGACACCCCGTCGACCGCTGGCCGCTTCGGGCGGAACGCCTCCAGGAGGCGCCGGGTCAGCTCCTCGTCGGTCATCAGCACCACGTCCAGCGGTGCGAGGGCGAGCCCGCGCAGGTCGAGATCGGTGGTGGCGACCACGTCGCCCCCGGGGGACAGCCACCGGCCGCGCACCACGACCTTCGCCGGGTCGGGCAGCAGCGCCGCCGCCCAGCCGTTGAGCGTCGGGGACGCGAGCGCGCGCGGCCGTGCGGGTGCCGGGACGACGTCGGTGGTCCACGCGGCGGCGTCCTCGGCGGCGTGCGCGGCGGACGCGCCGCCGAGGAACAGCAGCCGGTGGTCCTGCACCGCGCCGGAGCGGGGCGTGCGGACCACGTCGAGGTCCGGCGGCGGCATGTCGCCCTTGGTCAGCGCGTCGAGGGCCGCGCCGGCGCGGACGGCGTTGCCGCCGATCAGCTGGTGCACGCCCTCGGCGAGGGTGGCGTCGGCGAGCGCGTCGAGCGCGGCCACCACCTCGTCGAGCGCGGCGACGCACGCCCCGTGCGCGGGCGTGCCGACCTCCGGCAGGCGCAGCGACGGGTCGTCCGGCCGGGTCGGGTCCACGCCGCGCCCCCACGGCACGGCGTTCTCCCGGTGCAGCCTCTCCAGCACGATTCCGTCGGCGACGGCGCCCGACTCGCGCACCTCGGTCACCGAGCCGTCGCCGCCCAGGGTCTGCGCGGCGAACGGGGCGAGCGCGCGGAAGGCCCGCACCGCGACGCCGCCGCCGGACGTGGTCAGCGTGCGCTCGAAGCGGTAGCCCAGCAGGGCGGCCGGCGGTTGCCCCGCCCGCACGCCCTCGACGAGGTGGCGCACCAGCCGGACGCGGTCGGCGGACAGGTCCACCGCCACCGGCCGGGTGCCGTTGCCGGGTTCGCCGACGCCACCGCCGCGCGCGGCGTACCCGGCGCGCAGCACGGCTGCCGTCGTCGCGTGGTGCAGCGACGGCGCGAGCACGTACCCGGCGTTCGCGGCGTCCCGCCACAGCGGGCCCTGCTCGCCCTCCGGCGGGACCTGGACCCACTCGCGCCGCGCCGGCCGCACGTCGGCGAGCCAGCCGAACCCGCCGACCAGCGCGCCGGTGGACGCGGCGCCGGCGCGGGCCTCGGCCAGGCGGCGGGCGGCGAGCGAGGTCTCCCACGCGTCGGTCCGGTAGGCCGCCGTGTCGAGGGTGGCGCGGACCAGCGGTCCCAGCTCGGCGCGATCGAGGTCGGCCAACCGCCCGACCGCCGCCCGGAACTCCTCCCAGTCCTCGTTGAACGGGTTGCCGGGCCACGGCTCGACGAGCCACTCGCCCAGGGTCCGCGCCGAACCGACGTCGCTCGGCGCGGGCCGGTCCAGCTCCTGCCAGAACGTGGGCCGGGGCCGGCTCGGGTCCACGTCGAGCAGCTCGGCCTCGCGGTGGCGGAGGTCGCCGTCGTCGACGCGGATCAGCGCGGTGCGGACCTCCTCCAGCGCGGCCTGCCGCAGCAGGAGCACCAGCAGCGAGGTGCCCGCCGCCGGCTCGAAGTCCCGCAGCCGCGCCAGGTCCAGCGCCAGCAGCTCGCGCAGCGCCTCGGCGGGCGAGGCGGGCAGGAGGTCCACGGGCAGCGGGAAGGTCTGCCCGACCCCGCCCCGCAGGTGCGGCTGCCCCTCGGGCAGCCCCAGGTCGCGGACCAGCTCCTCCAGCTGCCGGGCCACGACCGGCTGCCAGCGGGCGAACAGCTCGCGCCCCGGCACGGCGAACCGGTGCAGCGCGTCCAGGTACTCCGGCCCCATGACCGGCTGGCCCAGCGCGGTGTGCGAGATCGGCTGCACGGACAGCGCCTGCACCAGGCGGGTCGCCGGGTCGCGGACGTCGTCGCCGCCGATCGTCGGCCAGTAGTAGCGGTCGCTCACCCGGCGCACCCGGGCGCGGGCGACGCGGTCCAGCACGTCGCGGACCACGCGCGGCACGCCGGTGTCGCCGGGCCGGGGCTCCGCGTCGCGGCCCATCACCGGCAGCACGCCGTAGGGCTGAGCCCCGACGCGCACCACCGGCAGGTGCCCGCGCGGCCGGACGTGGTCGACGAAGTGCCGCCGGGCCTGCCGCACGGCGTCGACCTGCACGCCTTCGAGCACGTGGACGAGGAAGTAGCCCCAGGTCGCCGACCACAGCGCGGCGGCGGCGTCGCGCTGGTGGTCCACCCGGCCGCCGCCGGCGACCCTGGCCGCCGCGCCGCCGTAGCCGAACGGCACGCCCAGCGCGCCGAGCAGGTCGCCGCCGACGGTGCCGCGCGGGTGCGGCGCGGGCTGGTGCTTCGAGGCGTCCAGCCGCCGGTGGTGGTCGGCGCGGGCGGAGCCGCGCGGGTCCGAGGCCGACACCGCGCCGTCCGGGGCGTTGGTGGGCGTGCCGGGCTCCAGCACGCAGAACCCGTCGGTGTAGTGGTGGGCCTCGAACAGGTCGGCCAGCGCCGTGGCGGACCGCCACGGGTCGCGCTGCTCGTCGACGCCGACCACCACCAGGCGGTCCAGGCCCAGCCGGTGCAGGTCCGGGTCCACGTCGGTGGTGACGCGCACGGCCATCCCCGCGCGCTCGGCCTCCTCGAAGTCGACCATCCAGAGCATCCCGGGGTCGACCAGCGCCCGGTCGTCGGCGGGCGCGCCGGCCAGGGTCGCCCTCGGGTCGGGGCCCACGGCGAGGTCGCGGCGGACCGCGGAGGTGGTCACCGCCCAGGAGACGGCGGCGACCCCGTCGTCGGGCCGGGCCTCCCGGTGGCCGCGCACCTCCCAGCGGGTGGGCAGCA
>NZ_JBPKJK010000287.1:0-5743 GCF_051756985.1 Saccharothrix sabaoui | reverse complement strand
TCAGGGGAGGACCTCCAGGTGGGCGTTGACCCGGTAGACGCCGCCGTGGCCCTTGTACCAACCGGACATGGTCGGCGAGCGGTGGTCGTCCCAACCGAGGTGGACCGGGTTGGTGTACATGAACTCGGCGTTCGACGGCAGCTTGACGTTCACGTGCTGCGGTGCGAAGACGTCGTCCTTGACGAGCTTGATCAGCCACCCGATGAAGACGTTGACCAGCCATGCGACCGCCTTGCCGATCGCGCCTGCGATGGCGGCGCCGAGGTAGGGCGAGAGCAGCCCGCCGATCAGCTTCGCGATCGCGTCCTGCACGATGCCCTTGACCTTCTCCCAGGCGGTCGTCAGGGCGTCGGAGAACCCGCCGAGATCCTCCTCGGAGAGGAAGACGCTGTGCCCGTAGTACCGCGGCCACACGCCGGGCTGGGACATGTCGAGCGTGGAGAACCGCTTGCCGCCGTTGCCGTAGGTGATGATCTCACCGGCGTCGAAGTCGTCGTGCACCTGGAACGGCGGGACCTTCTTGGTCACCCCGTCGGAACCGACGACCACCCCGCCCATCTCGATCTCGTCGCTGAACCACTCCTGGGAGGTCGTCTCGAAGCACTTCACCGACGTGATGTCCAAGGCGAGCGCCTTCACCCGCTTGATGGTGGACGGGTCGACGCCGAGCCTGTCGGCCTCCTCGTCGACCTGCTGCTCGGCCGCGCGGCCCTCGATCGCCAGTTGGTCGGCCTGGCTGGTCAGCCGGGCGGTCAGCGCGGCCCGGTCCACCGGCAGCGTCTCGGTCCGGAAGACGCCCGCGAACCCCAGCCGGGCGTGCGTGGTCCAGTCGTTGCGGCCGTACTGGCCGAACTCGGCCATCCTGGCGTCGACGTCGGCGTTCACCATCGCCTGCGCCGAACGGGTGGCTTCCCGCAGCACCTCCGCCGGCATCGTGAGCATCCCGGCCTGGAGGATGGCCTCCACCGAGCCCTCCGGGTACACCCTGGTCGGGTCGGCCGCCACAACCGCCGTGGAGTACTCCAGGGCGTCCGCCGCGGCGCTGGTGACGGCCAGCACCTCCGGGTCGGTGCGGGTCGGGTCCGGCGTGGTCATCGGCGGGAAGTCCTGGTCCTCCTCGACCGTCGTGGCGGGGTTCACCTGTGCGACGGCCTGGGCCGGGACCAGCGTCGCGGCCACGGCGGCGGTCACCAGGACGGCGGGCAGCGCGTAGCGCCAAGTGCTTCTCGGACGACTACGGAAGTGTGCATCCATCGCAGCTTTCCCCTCGGTTTCCGGGCGATCCCTGTCCGCCCGACACCGACAGGTCTACGGAGGTGTCGTTGTCCTGCGGTTGTGGTGCTGTTGTGACCGGTGCCCGGCACCTGGAACACCCCGCTGACCTGGTCAGATCCGATATCCGCGTGCTGGGTCCGGTCTGCGCGCACGGCTCCGGCGGCGCGGCGGCGCTGGCCGGCACCCGACAGCGTGCGGTACTGGGCGTGCTCGCCCTGCACGCCGGCGAGGTGCTGTCCGCGTCACGGCTGGTGGACGTGTTGTGGGGCGAGGACCCGCCGCGCACCGCACTGCGCACCCTGCACAGCCACGTCGCGCGCATCCGCCAGGCGCTGTCCGCCTGCGGCGTGCCCGAGGCGTTGACCACGCGGAACCCGGGCTACGTCCTGGACGTGCCGCGTGAGGAGGTCGACGCGCACCGGTTCGAACGGCTGGCGTCGGCCGGGCGGTCGGCCCTGACCGGGGGAGCAGCGGTCGACCGGGCGGTGGCGGTGCTGCGCGAGGCGGTGGGCCTGTGGCGGGGCGACGCGTTCGCGGGCACCGACCTGAGCTCGTGGGGCGAGCACGAGGTGGAACGCCTGCACGCGCTGCGGCTCTCCGCCGTGGAGGACCTCTGGGAAGCCGAGATCCGCGCGGGCGGCCACGAGGCCGCCGTGCTGGAACTGCCCCGACTGCTGGCCGAGCACCCGACCACGGAACGCCTGGTCCGGCTGCACATGCTCGCGCTCCACCGCTGCGGCAGGCACACCGACGCCCTGGACGCGTTCGCCCGCCTCCGCCGCACGCTCGCCGACGAGTTCGGCGTCGACCCCGGCCCGGAGCTGGTGGACCTGCACACCGCCATCCTGCGCCGCGAACCAGTGCTCGACCCGCTGCCCGCGGCGGTCACCGTGCCGCCGCGGCAGCTCCCGGCCAGGGTCGGCCACTTCACCGGCCGCACCGCGGAGCTGGCCGAACTGGACCGGGTGCTCGCACCGCACGACGCCCGGGACGGGTTCCCGATCGTGGTGGTCGCCGGTGCCGCCGGCATGGGCAAGACCTCGCTGGCCGTGGAGTGGGCGCACCGGGTCGCCGACCGGTTCCCCGACGGGCAGCTGTACCTGGACCTGCGCGGGCACGACCCGAAGCTGGCCCTGCCCGGCCGCGACGCGTTCGCCCACCTGCTGCGCGCCCTGGACGTGCCCGACGACCGGATCCCCGGCGAACCCGACGAGCAGGCCGCGCTGTACCGGTCGCTGCTGCACGGCAAGCGGTACCTGGTGGTGCTGGACGACGCGGCCGGCGTGGAGGACGTGCTGCGCTTCGTGCCGCCCGGCCCCGGGAGCCTGTTGCTGCTCACCAGCAGGCAGAACATGGCCGCGTTGGCCGCCCGGCACGCCACCCGGGTCGTCGGCGTGGCGGCCCTGTGCGACGACGAGGCGGTCAGCCTGCTCGGCAGCGTCATCGGGGACGACCGGGTGGCCCGCGAGTCCGGTCCGGCGGCCCGGCTGGCCCGGCTGTGCGGCGGGATGCCGTTGGCCCTGCGCATCGCCGCGGCCCGACTGGTCGGCCGGCCCGTCGGCGCGGTCGCCGAGTTCGCCGCCGAACTGACCGACTCCGAGCGGCTGGACGGCCTGGCCGTCGTTGGCGACTCCCGCACCGTGCGGACCGTCCTGAACAGCGCCTACCGGCCGTTGACCGCGGAGGTGGCCCGGGTGTTCCGCGGGCTCGGCCTGCACCCCGGCCCCACGTTCGGCGGCGACCTCGGTGCCGCCGTGTGCGGCCTGCCCGCCGCGGCCGGTCGACGTGCCGTGGCGGAACTGGCCGCGTCACACCTGGTCACGCCGGTGGAGCAGGGCCGCTACCGGTTCCACGACCTGATCCGCGAATACGCCCGCTGCCGCGTGCGCGCCGACGAACCCGACCACGACGGCACCGCGCGGCTGGTCGACTGGTACCTCGCGGCGGCGTTCCGGGCGAGCAGGCTCATCGACCCCGACCGCAGCCCGGTCACCCCCACCCCGCGGCACACGCCGGCCGAGCCGCCGTTCGCCCCGGACAAGCGCGCGGCGCTGGCGTTCCTCGACGCGGAGCGGGCCAACCTGGTCCCGGTCGTGGCGCACGCCCGGGAGAACGGCCACCTCACCGCGGCCTGGCAGCTGACCTCGCTGCTCACCAGCTTCTACGACGCCGCCGGCCACTGGCACGACCGCGTCGAGCTGTGCCGGCACGGCGCGGCGGCGGCCGGCGACCTCGGCGACACCGCGGCCGAAGCGGAGATGCTGCGGGCGCTCGGCGTGGCCTACTTCATGACCCGCAGGCTGCCCGAAGCGCTCGCGGCCAGCGACCGCGCCCTGACCGTCGCGCGTGCCGTCGGCGACCTGGCGGCCCAGGGCCACATCCACAACAACATGGCCAACATGCACGCCGAGCTGCGCCACTTCGACCGGGCCGTCACCGCCCACCACCTCGCCGTCGAGCACAGCACCGCCGCCGGGAACGACCTGGGCCGGGCGCTGGCCCAGCGCAACCTCGGCCACACGTACGTGCGGATGGGCCGGCCGGACCTGGCGTTCGCCCCGCTGCACGAGGCGCTGCGCCGGCTGCGCGAGCTGGGCCACGCCCGGCTGGAAGCGGGCACCCTCGACACCCTCGGCGAGGCGTACTTGCAGGTCGGCGAGCGGCACCGGGCGTCGGAGCACTTCGAACGCGCGCTGGCCATCAGCCGCGACATCGGCGACCGCTGGCTGGAGTGGGAAACGCTGCTCGACACCGGTATCGCGCGCCTCGACGGCGGGCACCACGCGTCCGCGCTGGAGCGCTTCGAAGAGGCGCTGGCCGTCAGCCGCGAGGTGGGTGACCGGCACGGCGAGTCCTCGACGCTGGGCCACATCGGTCGCGCGCTGCTGCTCGTCGGCGACCTCGACGCCGCCCGCGAGCACCTGCACGCCGCCCTCGTCGTGAGGGAACGCGTGCCGGACCCCTACGAGGAGGCCCACGTCCACCGCAACCTCGCCGATCTCGCCGACCGCCTGAGCGACCCGGTCGCGGCCCACCACCGCCGGACGGCGATGAGGCTGTACGAGCAGGCCAACGCCCTGCCGGACGCCCAAGCGCTCAGCGCGTGACCGTGGGGGGGGGCGATGACCACCGCCCCCCACGGCCAGAGCACTTCGCCACGCGGCCCGATCAGGTCGGGGGCCGCACCGTCACCGTCGCCCGGCTGGTGCCGACCGTCCCCGCCGACGGGTCGAAGATCTCGACCACGAAGTACCGGTCCGGCTCCCGCTCGGCACCCGGCAACAGCCGCACCGCGGCCATGCCGGTCGTCGAGCCCGCGGGGATCGTGACCGTCCCCTCGCGGACCGGTTCGTAGTGCACGCCCGCCACGGCCGTCCCGCCGGACACGTGGAACCTGACGGTCACCGGCATCTCGGCCGCGGACGTGAGGTCCAGCTGCACGCCCGTCCACTCCGGGTCCCAGCAGATCTTGCCGCCGTCGAGCGACACCGACAGCGAGTCGTCGTCGTACACCGTGCCGAGGCCGAAGACGTCGTTGACGATGACGACCCCCTGCGGGTCGTACAACTCGACCGCGATCGACTCGTCCTCCTCGACCTCCTGGTCCGAGACCAGCGGCACCTTCACGACCAGCGGCCCCTGCCCGACCTGGAGCACCCCGTTCACCGGCGTGTAGTCGTTGTGCGCGGTCGCCCACCCCTCCACGCCGTTGTAGTCCTTGGTCCGGTACGCCACCGTCCCCTGCCCATCGCACCCCGGCGCCACGTCCACGGTGAACACCAGCGCGTTGGCCGCGTTCAGGCTGCCCTCGTACTGCCCGGCGTTCTGGATGGTCACCTCGGGCACGCACGTGGCGGTCGCGGTCGCGGTGTGCACCATCATCGGCGTCAACGCCGCCGCGGCGGTGAGCACTGCCGGTATGAGTCTGCGCATCTTCCTGTCCCCCTCTGACTGCCTTGCCTGGTGACAGGAATACGCGAGCCCTGTTGCGGCCCGGTTGTGAACGTCCTGCGACGAGACGGGAGGCCCGGAACAAGAGTCGTTCCGGGCCTCCGTGTCATCGGCTGGTCAGGCCTGCGCGGCACGTCGGGCTCGGCCAGTTCCGGTTGCCGCCGTGCCGGACGGTGCTGGCCGTAGGGCAATGGTCGCCAATTTCGTCGAACAACCGGCACATGCGCTTCACCGCGGTTCCAATGGGCTTGCCGTCGACATCCTCAACGACGTCGGGGTCAAACGAGTGGCTCTGGCGCACTTCCGGTGGTGACGGTTGGTAGCCGGTCGCGGCCGTGACCTTACGGTGGAGATCGATCCCCTTGCGGGGAAGGTGCTTTCGGGCTGTCAATGCCTTCGTCATCGCAGCCCCGGGCGCCGGACGGGACGGTCACAACCCGGATGCGGACCGCGACCACCGCCCTCCGCCACCCACCCGACGACCGGAACCGACAGTCCGGAAGTACCGTCCCCGCAA
>NZ_JBPKJK010000286.1:0-5775 GCF_051756985.1 Saccharothrix sabaoui | reverse complement strand
AGGCGGGTCGAGGCCGCGTGGGCGGCGGCGGTCCAGAGGACCAGGGAGACGAGGGCGAGGACGACCTGGCCGGTCGGGCCTCCCCAGGCGGCGCGGACCAGGAGGCCGACGGCCCCGCCCGGCACGAAGGCGACCCAGTCGTCCACCTCGCCCGCCGTGGCGACCACGCTGCCGAACACCAGGGCGACGAAGTAGGGGCCCGTGGTGATCTGGGCCATCTCCGCCGTGGACGTCACGCCGCTGGTCAGCACGGCGACCGCGCACGACATCGCCGCGCCGCCGACGACCGCGAGCAGGAACAGGCCGGGCCGCTCGGGCCACGGCGCGCCCGCCGCGAAGCTGACGCCCAGCAGCAGGGCGGTCTGCGCCACGGCCAGCAGGACGACCGGCAGCAGGAGGCCGGCGAGCACGACGGCGTCCGACGCGGCGCTGGTGCGCAGCCGCTTGAGGTACAGGTCCTGGCGGCGGGCGGTCAGGGCCGTGGTCGCCGTGAGGTAGACGGTGAACCCGAGGGTGAACAGGAGCTGGAACGCGATGGCCGCCGCCCAGCCGCCGTCACCGGGCTTCACCAGGGCGAAGTAGGCGCCACCGGCCAGGGGCAGCAGGAACGCCAGGGTGGCGGCGGTGCGGTTGCGCAGCAGGAGCTTCAGCTCCGCGGTGCCCAGGGCGGTGACCATGCCCAGGGGTGAGGTCGTGGTGGTCACGCGGCGGCTCCTGCGGTCGTGCGGGCGGCGTGGAAGACGTCTTCGAGGGACGCGTGGTGGGCGCGGACGCGGCCCAGGCGGAGGCCGGCCGACGAGGCCCACGCGAGCAGCGAGGCCAGGTCGTCCTGGAGTTCGGCGGTGCGCACCTCGACGCGGCCGTGCGGCCGGTGCAGCACGTCGCCGGTCAGCATGGGCAGGGCGCTCACGTCGAGCCCCTCGGGCATGTCGAACGCGATGCGCGCGGGGTGCGCGGCCAGCACCTCCTCGACCGTGCCGGACACCGCGACCACGCCCTCGTGCATGATCGCCAGCCGGTGGGCGAGGGTCTCGGCCTCCTCCAGGTAGTGCGTGGTCAGCACGACGGTCGTGCCGTCGGCGAGCAGTTCGCGCACCACGTCCCACGTGCGCTTGCGCGACTCGGGGTCCAGGCCGGTGGTGGGCTCGTCCAGGAACAGCAGCTCGGGCCGGCCGAGGACGGCGAGGGCCAGGTCGAGCCTGCGGCGCTCGCCGCCGGAGAGCTGCTTGACCCGCACGTCGCGCCGGTGGCCCAGGTCGAGCCGCTCCAGCACGTCGCGCACCGCGCGGCGACCGCTGACGCCGCCCCACAGGGCGACCAGCTCCGCCGGGGTCAGGTCGGCCGGGAAGCCGCTGTCCTGGAGCATGATCCCGGTGCGGGGCCGCAGCGCCGCGCGGTCGCGCACCGGGTCGCCGCCCAGCACCCGCACGGTGCCTGCCGAGGGCGCCCGCAGCCCCTCCAGCACCTCCATGGTCGTGGTCTTGCCCGCGCCGTTCGTCCCCAGGAGCGCGAACAGCTCGCCCCCGGCGACCTCGAAGTCGACCCCCCGGACGGCTTCGAAGGCGCCGTAGCGGCACCTCAGGCCGATCACCTCGATCACCGTGTCCCTCATGGTGACCATGCTCGGCGGCCCCCCGCGCGCCCGGTAGTGCCGCGGCGCACCGGTGCTCGTGACAGATGTCAGCAGACAGCCGTGCGCCCCGGCTCGTACATTCGCCCCGTGACCGGTCTGCGCCGCTTGCGGCACTACACGTGGTGGACGGTGGTGACGGGCGGCGTGGTCGTCGCCGTCGGCACCGGGCTCGACCTCGTGGTCAACGGCTACGGGCCGGTGAGGTCCGCGCTGCTGGCGCTGGCCGTGGTGGTCGTGGTGGTGCAGCACACCCGCTACCTGCACCAGGCGATGGGCGGTCTGGGCCGGGGCGAGGGGCGGCTGTGGGAGCACGCGGCGACGTTCGCGGTGGCGCTGGCCGCGTGGTCGGTGATGGCGAACGAGGGCGGGTTCCTGGTGGGCTGGGCGATGCTGCCCGGCCTGGTGATCGCGCACGTCGCGGCGACGCTCCCGGCCCGGGCGCGGTGGCCGGTCGTGGTCCTCGCCGGCGCCCTGACGGTGGCCGCGGGCGCGGTGTTCGGCGGCGCCGAGCGCGGCGCGGCGGTGGTGCTGGCCGTCATCATGATCGTCACGCTGGTGGCCGCCGACCTGGCGCAGCTGTGGATCTGGGACCTCGCGCAGCAGCTGGAGCGGGCCCGCAGCACGGCCGAGGCGCTGGCGGTGGCCGAGGAGCGGCTGCGGTTCGCCGCCGACCTGCACGACATCCAGGGCCACCACCTCCAGGCCATCGCGCTCAAGGGCGAGCTGGCGCAGCGGCTGATCGGCCGCGACGACGGGTTGGCGCGGCAGCACGCGGGCGAGGTGGCCGAGCTGGCGCGCACGGCGCTGCGCGAGACGCGCGACGTGGTGCAGGGCTACCGGCGGGCCAGCCTCGGGCTGGAGATCGCGAACGCGGTGGGCGTGCTGCGCGCGGCGGGCATCGAGACGGCCGTGACCGGGGACGCGGTCGACGTGCCGCCGCCGTTGCAGCCGCTGTTCGGCGCGCTGGTGCGGGAGGGCACGACGAACGTGCTGCGGCACAGCCGGGCGCGGCGCTGCGACGTGGTGATCACCGTGGTGGACGGCCGAGCGTGCGTGCGGCTGCGCAACGACGGGGTCGGCCCGGAGGAGGCGGGGTCCGGGGGCACGGGTCCGGGCGGGCAGGGCTCCGGGCTCGCGGGCCTGCGGGAGCGGTTCGCCGCGGTCGGCGGGCGGGTCGGCACCGACCGCGCGGGCGACGGGTTCGAGCTGGTCGGCACGGCGGCGGTGGGCCGGTGATCCGGGTGGTGCTGGCCGACGACGAGGACCTGATCCGGGGCGCGCTCGTGGCGCTGCTGGAGCTGGAGGACGACATCTCGGTCGTGGCGCAGGTCAGCGACGGCGAGGCGGCGGTGGCCGCGGTGCGCGAGCACCGGCCGGACATCGCGGTGTTCGACCTGGAGATGCCGCGCCGGGACGGGGTGCTCGCCGCCGAGGCGGTGCGGTCGCTGGACGGGGTGGCGGTGGTGATCGTGACCCGGCACGCCCGGCCCGGCGTGCTGCGGCGGGCGCTGAGCGCGGGCGTGCGCGGGTTCGTGCCGAAGACCACGCCCGCCGCGCAGCTCGCGTCGATCCTGCGGGACGTGCACGCGGGCCGCCGGTACGTGGACTCGGAGATCGCCGCCGCCGCGCTGACCGAGGGCACGTGCCCGCTGACCGCGCGCGAGCTGGACGTGCTGCGGCACGCCCTGGGCGGCGGCACGGTCGCGGCCATCGCCGCGGAGGCGCACCTGGCGGCCGGGACGGTGCGCAACTACCTGTCGTCGGCGATGACGAAGCTCGGCGTGAGCACCCGCTACGAGGCGGCGCGGCTGGCCTGGGACGAGGGCTGGATCTGACCGCGCGGGCCCGGTCCCGGGCCGGGTCCCGGTCTCGGGCCGGGTCCCGGGCCCGGTCTCAGGCCAGGTCGACCGGGCGCACCCGCAGCTTGGCGGCGATGCGGGCCAGCGCCTGCTGGTCGGCGGCGGTGAGCGGGTCGAGGACGAACCGCCGCACCGAGCGCACGTGCTCGGGCGCGGCGGCCACGACCACCTCGTAGCCGGCGTCGGTGAGGGCGGCGAGGGTGTACCGGCCGTCGTCGGGGTCGGGCGAGCGCTCCACCCAGCCCCGCTGCTCGAACCGCTTGACCACGTTGGACAGCCGCGACAGGGAGCCGTTGGCCAGGTAGGCCAGTTCGCTCATGCGCAGCCGCCGCCGCGGGGCCTCGGAGATGTGGCTGAGGGTCAGGTACTCGAAGAGGGTCAGCCCGGCCGCGCGGTGCAGCGGCGCCTCCAGCCGTCCCGGCAGCAGCAGGACCAGCGAGACCAGCCCGGTCCACGCCTCCTTCTCGGCCGCGTCCAGCCACAGCTGCTCGTCCGGGGCGTCCCCGCCGGGCTCCGGGGTTGCGGTGGTGGCCATGGCGGCACGATACCGAGCGGCCATGACTTCACGCGTGAAGCGAAAGCGTGCTACGTTTACTTCACACGTGAAGTCAACCGAGAGGACCCCCATGAGCGGGCCGACGTTCTTCGCCACCCCCGGCTACGGCGACACCCAGCTGGCGCGGATGCACTACCACCAGGCCGTCCGGATCGGTGACCGGGTCGAGACCTCCGGCCAGGCCGGCTGCGACGACGACCTGGTCTTCCCCGAGGCCCTGGCCGACGAGATCGCCCTCGCCTTCGACAACGTCGAGCGGACCCTCGCCGAGGCGGGGGCCACCTGGCGCGACGTCGTGGCCGTGGACTCGTACCACGTCCCCGCCTCCCCCGACTCCATCGGCGAGGACCACAACCGCGTCATGGTGGAGCAGTTCCGCGCGCGCACGGGCGACCGCGCGCCCATCTGGACCCAGCTCGGCGTGGCCGCCCTCGGCCTCCCGGGGATGCGCGTCGAGATCCGCGTCACCGCCGTCGTCGGGCACGGCGACTGACGGGACCCCGGGGCTGACGGGACTCCGGGGGCTGACGGGACTCCGGGGGCTGACGGGACTCCGGAGGCTGACGGGACCCCAGGGGCGTTAGCCCCTCGGCCGGGCCGGCTCGACGTGGACGACCTTCACCGCGGTCATCTCGTCGAGCAGCTCGGGCCCGTAGCCGAAACCGCTGCCCGAGGCCCGGCGCGGCTGCGCGGCGCCGCCGGGCGCGCCGCCGAACACCGCGTTGACCTTCACCGTGCCCACGGGCAGCGCCCGCCACGCCCGCTGCGCGTTGGCCATCGACCCGGTCAGCACGGTCGCGGCCAGGCCGTGCTCGTCCACGCACGCCTCGGCCAGGCCCTGCTCGAACGACGGCACCACGCGCACCGGGACCACCGGCCCGAACGTCTCCTCCCGCATCACCCGCATGTCCGGCGTGCAGCGGGCCAGCACGGTCGCCGGGTAGAACGCGCCCTCGCCGTCGGGCACCTCGCCGCCCACCAGCGGCTCCGCGCCGTCGGCGAGGGCCTCGACGACGTGCGCGTGCACGTGCTCGCGGTGCACGCGGTCAACCAAGGGCTGCGGGTCGGCGTTCCACCGGCGCGCCTCCTCGCACAGCGCCGCCAGGAACTCGTCCGCGACGTCCCGGTGCACGAACACGCGCTCCACGGACGTGCACAGCTGGCCCGCGTTGGTGAACCCGCCGAGCGCCGCCTGCCCCGCCGCCCACACCGGGTCCACGTCCGCGTCCACGAGCAGCGGGTCGTTGCCGCCGTTCTCCAGCAGCGCCTTCGCACCGGTCCGGGCGCACGCGGCGGCGATGGACCGGCCGGTCGCGGTGCCGCCGACGTGCGCGACGACGTCGACGTGCGGCGAGGCGGCCAGCGCGGCGCCCACGTCGCCCGCGCCGGTGAGGCCCTGGAGCACGCCCGGCGGGAAGTGCTCCACCATCAGCTCCGCGAGCAGCGCGCCGGTGTGCGGGCAGCGCTCGCTGGGCTTGTGCACGACGGCGTTGCCGGTCACCAGGGCCGCGCCGAGCAGGCCGCACGCCACCGCGACCGGGTCGTTCCACGGCGTCAACGCCACCACCACGCCGCGCGGCTCGGGCACCATCAGGTCGGTGGCGTCGGCCGAGCCCAGCAGCGACCGTCCACGGTGGACCGGGCCCAGCTCGGCGTACTGCTCCAGGGTGGACGCGCCGGCCAGCACGCCCTCGCGCGCGGAGGCGAGCGGCCGGCCGGTCTCGGCC
>NZ_JBPKJK010000285.1:0-5858 GCF_051756985.1 Saccharothrix sabaoui | reverse complement strand
ACGTCGACGAGCGCACCACCGCCACCGTCACCACCGTCGGATCGCCCGAGTTGACCGGCTGGCTGTTCTTCGGTTGGGCCGACGCCTGAACAGCACCGCGCCGGAAGGCCCATGACCGGGTCCTGGCTCCGCTGGCGTGCTCGAGGTGGTGTACCGCCGTCCGGCCCGGTGTGCGCCGCCCAGCGTGCACCGCAGGGGTCGGGGTGTCCAGCAGAAAAGCGCTGGACACCCCGACCCCTTTGCGGAGCATCGCGGCGGGCGCACCACCGGCCCCAGCCGGCGGCCACCATCCCCTCCTGGGGCGTCGCTTTCTTTCTGCATCAACGCATTCCGTATTCGCATCAGGGCCCCGCCATGCCCGCACAACCTTGATTGGGAGCTTCCACGATGACCGTGAACGCTGTCGCCGAGCGCGACACCACCGACGACTCCGCTCCTGCGGACTCCACCACCATCGACGCCACGGGCATCGCCGAGGCGCCGGGTATCGGCGTCGAGCCGGCCTACCCGTACCTCAAGCGTGGGGTCGACCGCGCACGCTGCGCGCGGAGGGCAACACCCGCCAGGTCGGGGACATCCGCGTAACGCGGCCCGAGTTGGTGACGTCGGTCGCCGAGCACGGCTTGAACCCGATGGTGTCGATCGTCAACGTCGCCCCGGACCCGCGCGATGGTGTGCTGCGGGTGCTGGTGGGGTTCCACCGCACCGCCGCCGCGGTCGCGGTCAAGGAGCTGGAGAACCCAGGGCTGCTCATCGACGTCCTGGTTCACGCGCCCGGCACGACCCGGGACGTGCTGGTGGCCCAGGGCATCGAGAACATCCACCGCGAGGGCTACACCCAGGCCGAGGAAGCCGGGCTCTACGAGCAGCTTTCGCTGACCGGCATGGACACCGACGAGATCGCGCGGACGCTGTCGCGCAAGGTCGAGCGCGTCAAGGCCGGTCTCGCGGTCGCGTCTAACCCTCGCACGCGGGCCGCCAGCGAGGCCCTGCCCGACACCGACCTGCTGACCATGGCGCAGCTGGCGGAGTTCGACGGCGACGAGCAGGCCCACCAGAGGCTGCTGGAGGTCCTCACCCGCGATCCGCGCAACGTCGAGTGGACTCTCGGGCAGCTGCGGCGCGAGCGCGCGCAGCGCGCCGCCCTGGACGGGCAGATCACGCGATTCACCGAGCTCGGCTACACGGTCGTCGACACCGGGAGCGACCTGCCCGAGGAGATCGCGTCCCTGGACGAGCTGTGCGACAGCGAGACCGGCACCCCGCTCGCCCCGGACAGGCACACCGACTGCCCGGGACGTGCGGTCGCCGTCTGGGTCGACCGCGACCTGACGGTCGAGGTCACGCACTTCTGCGTGGAGTTCACGCGGCACGGGCACCACACCATCGCCTCGGTGAGGATCGCGCAGGCACAGGAGCGCCTGCGGGCCGACGGTGTTCCGGTCGTCGACCCGGACTCCGACGGCGTGGCCTACCTGGACGAGTTGCTCGCCGACGAGCACGCCGAACGCACCCTTACCGCCGAGGAGCACGCCGGCTGCCCCGGCCACGCGGCCTGCGTCGAGCACGAGCACGATCGGCCTGAGCCGCACGTTCACTACCTCTGCGCCGACTACAGCGCCCATGGTCACGTCCTGCGCACCGCCCGGACGACACAGCCGTCGCCCGACAGCGCCTTCAAGGCCGGCGAGCGCAAGCGCGCGGAGGAGAACAACAAGCAGTGGCGTGACGCCAAGACCGACCGTCGGGCGTGGCTGAGCACGTACTTCGCCGAGCGCATGAACCCCAGGCTCAAGGCCAAGGACCTCCTGCTGCCGGCGCGCGTGCACCACTGGCTCGCGCTGGCCGACGTGCTGGCCGGCGACTACCTCAGCGACGCGGCCCCGCTGCACCGTTACGCCTGCACGCTGCTCGCGCTGGACGAACCGAAGGACCACCGGCGGGAACAGCACCCGATCACGGCACAGCTGCGCAGGAAGAGCACCACCGAGCCGCGGGCCGTGCTGATCCGCCTCGCCCTGGTCGTCGGTGCCTGCGAGGAGCACTGGGACCTCGCCTACACCGACAAGAACGCCGATTCCAGCTGGCGGCGCCCCAGCGAGGACACCCGCTTCTACTTCACCCTGCTCGCCGCGTTGGGCTACCCGCTCTCCCACGTCGAGCAGCTGGTCAACAACCCCGAGCTGGACCACGAGAAGTGGCCCCACCTCGTCACCGCCGACAACCGGGACGCCCTGGTGGCGTGACCGCCCGCCGCGTGTACCGGTCAGGCCCGCGCCGATCCTCCGGTGCGGGCCTAACCGCGTTCGCGGCACCTTCCGGCCGTTCGCGCAAGAAGGCTCGTCCACGGCCGGCTGTCCGACTACGACCTCGGCCGTGCACGCGGCCGGGCCGACTACCGCACCGGCGCACCACCGCCGCCTTCGCACTGGTCGTCGCACCGGCGCAGGCATCATCTCGACGCACCGACCGACCCGGGGTGTCCACACGACGAGCGCACACCCGCACGTCAGCACGTCAGATCAGCGCCCGGCACCTTCGGCGCGACACCGACCGGCACATCTCACCCGTCCCGTAACGAGTCATCCACCGAGCAGCGTCCACCACAGGTCCTCCGACCCGGTGCACGGGGACGTGCTCAGCCCAGCACACCGTCGTCGACCGGCACAGCACACCTCGTCGTGCCGGTCGACGGCGGTGCGCCTCGCCCGCGCGTCCACGCGCATCCCGACCGAACCCGGAGCCGCACGATGTCCACCACCCGACCCGCCACCCACCTGTCCGCCGAAGACCCGGTGCGGGCCGCCATCGAAGCCGCCGACAACCCCGTCGTCTTCCCCCGTGCTCACGCGATCTTCACCGAAGGCGAACCGGGAGACCGGCTCTACCTCATCCGGACCGGCAAGGTGAAGACCAGCCGCAGGGCACCCAACGGCCGCGAGCACCTGCTCGCCCTGCACGGACCGACCGACCTGTTCGGTGAGCTGTCCGTCTTCGACCCCGGCCCGCGCACCTGCACCGCCACCACCCTCACCGAGGTCCACGCGCTGAGCATCGACCGCCCCGCCCTGCGGCAGTGGATCACCCACCAGCCTGAACTCACCGAGCACCTGCTGCGGAATCTGGCGCGCAGGCTGCGCCGGACCAACTCGATGCTCACCGACGTGGTCACCAACGACGCGCCCGGCCGGGTGGCCAAGGTTTTGCTCCAGCTCGCCCAGCGCTTCGGCAGCCAGGACGGCGGCCTGCTCCAGGTCACCCACGACCTGCGACAGGAAGAACTCGCGCAACTGGTCGGCGCGACACGCGAGACGGTGAACAAGGTCCTGGCCGACTTCGCCCACCGCGGCATGTTGCGGCTGGAGGGCAGGACCGTGCTCATCCTCGACCCGCAACGCCTCGCGCGACGAACGCGTTGACCGCCCTCGGCGCCACGCAACACCACGGGATCCGCTCCGTCCACCGTGCGGCCTCCGCCACCCACCTGCTCCACCAAGGGGTTCGCCAGCAGATCGACCGGTTTGGTGTGGGCCCGAAGACTGGTCGGTCGAGCACGCGATCACACCGCCGCCTGCCGGCGCGGGGGTGGCGTCACGAACGGCGTCGACGAGTCGGTCGCCAACGCCGCGGTGGCGGCCGAGGTGCTCGACGCCGTGCCGCCGCCGGCCGAGGTGTCCGCACGGCGCGGGCCCGTCCACGCGCCGCCACATCGAGCAGGCGCCGGCCTTGCGCCGGGTGCCCGCCGCATCGGCGTCGCAGCCGGACACCTGAACAGCAGGGACGTCGCCCCCGTGGTGTGCCGTCCCGGGGGCGGTGGGGCGTGCGCACTCTGCCCCGGCCGCGGGGAGGGGGCAAGCCCTCAACAGCGGGGCTTGCCCCCCTTCCCCGCAGCCGGGGACCGGCGAGCGCGCCCCACCGCCCCGGTGGGGCGGCACACCATCCGGTGACCGGGCGGATCGATCCGATCGAAACACCCACAACATCGATTCCGGATCACGATCCACCCATTTTCAACTGCACCGGGTGCGCCCTCTTCTCCGAAAAGGTGGCGTCATGTCCGCATGGACTGTCGAGAACGGCCACATCGACATTCTCGTGAACGCGATGGCTCAACTCGACATCGTTCCGAAAGACCTCGGAGCCGACGGGTTTCGGACGCTCGGCCAGAAGCTCTGGCACGAGAACCACACGTCGGTGAACCACCGGTACAGCGAGCGCACTCCCACACCCCGGTACCGGCTGCACACCACCGAGGCCGACCTCGACCCGATCCTGCTCCTCCGGGCCGTCGACTGCTACACCTACCAGAGCTGCGAGCACCCGGGCTGGGAGGACAGCGAGGCCCACGCCCTCACCCGTCGCCTCCACGCCGCCGTCCTCGACGGCAACCCCGGCCTCGCGGAAGTCGTACGCACCCCGATCGGCCTCCGGCGCAGGTACACCACCCTGGCCGCCTACAGGGGTGCACCGTGGGGGTTCGACTCGCTCGACCAAGCCGTGCCGGTCGATTCCCGGTAGTGCTCGACGCACCTGCACACGAGTAACGACACTCCACGCCGTTTATCGTCAACTCCCCCACACGGACGCGTCGCGGCAGCGGAATGCCGTTACAACCAGTCACCCTGAAAGGCCCGGTTCTCCCGTCTGCACAGGCAAGAGAACCGGGCCTTTCCCGTGCTGCCCGGAGAGCACTCCTGCGACGTGCTCCGGCGCTACATGCACCACTCGTGCCGTTCGAACCAGCAAAGGCCCACACCATGTCCGCCCAGGCCGCCGGGCCGTTCTATGCGGCGGCGACGGTGGCGGCCCGGCAGGGCGGGGGATCGGGGTCGGCGTGCGCGGCGGTCGCGCGGGCCTGCTCACAAGCCTGATCGCGTCGCGTCGCGTCGCTTCGCGGCCGACCGGTGCCGCGGCCGTGCCACCCGTCGGCCGGGTGGTCCCGGCCCAGCAACTCCAGCAGCACCGGGAGCAGTTCGGCGTCGCCGCGCGGGGTCAGGCCGGTGTCACGGGCACGGGCGAGCAGCTCCACGACCCGGGCATCGCCGAACCTCGGCACCTCGTCCTTGGGCGGAAGATCGGTCCACCACGGCTCGTGCCAGGCGTGCTCGTCGGAGTCCTGGAACCAGACGACCCTGCGGTCACGGGGATAGCGTCGCACCACCCAGGTTCCGCGGTGGACACCGCCGCGCCCCGAGCGGCCCTCGCGGTGGTCGTCCAGGACAGGGCCGTCGTACCAAAGGCCCTTCACCTTCACCTGGCGCCGGCTGTGGATCCGGACGCGGCGCGTGGGCAGCAGCAGGTAGTACAGCTCCGCCGGCGGGAACCGCAGCACGACCCCGCCCTGCGTCATCGACGCCGCGAACAACGTGTTCGGGCTGTGCGCGCCGCCCGGATCCCGCGCCGGGGCGTGCCCGCCCAACCGGCGGTTCTGCCACATCCGTTTACCGACCGGCGATGCCCGGATTGCGCCTCTGACCTACACCGAAGCGGTGCTTACATGTCCGTCATGGTGCTCGCACCGATCACGATCGCCTGTTGAGGGGATCTTGCGAGGGGCCTGTCGCGGACTGACTGCGATGCGCCAACATCCGCACATGCCGATGAGCGAGGGCCTTCGTCACTGATCGGCGGGCTCGTCGGGGCGCCGCGGCAGGGGCAACGGCGGGTCGCCTGGTGAGGGTGTCTGCGGAGTCCGCTCGGCCTCCGCCCGGACCTCGATGCTCGTCCTGTGGGCGATCGGGTCCCAGATCTCCTGGAACGGCGACATGAGCGACTGCCCTCCGCCGCTGCGGCGGGCACGCACGGCGTACCAGGCGAACCCGGTCAGGCTCAGGGGCAAGCTCAGCAGCGACGCCACC
>NZ_JBPKJK010000284.1:0-6060 GCF_051756985.1 Saccharothrix sabaoui | reverse complement strand
CGCCGGACCGGTCGGGTTGGTGCTGCTCGACGGAGGGGGCCGGCCGGAGCTGTTCAACGAGCGCGCGGCCGACCTGCTCGGGTGGGACGGCCCCGGCGCGGTGCCCTGCCCGCACGGCCCGGAGATCACCGCCTGCGCCCGCGGCTGCGCCCGCCCCGCCCCCGACCCGGTCGAACTGCGGCTCGACCGCGCCGGCACCGAGACCGCGCTCACCCTGCACCCCGTGGACGTCCCGGACGAGGACGGCCCGGGGCGGGTGATGGTCGCGGTCGTCGACGTCACCGCGCGCCGGCGCCGGGAGGACGTGCTGCGCGAGCACTGCGAGCACGACGAGCTGACCGGCCTGACCGGCCGCCGCTACTTCCTCGACCTGGTCGACCGCGCGCTGGAGGACGGGGACGTCGCGCTCCTGCTGGTCGACCTGGACCGGTTCAAGGAGGTCAACGACGTCCAGGGCCACCAGGTGGGGGACCGGCGGCTGGTCGAGGCGGCACGGCGCCTGCGCACCGCGCTCGGCGAGCACGACGTCGCGGCCCGCCTGGGCGGGGACGAGTTCGCCGTGCTGACGGCGCCCGGGGACGAGGTCGGCCTGGCCCACCGCGTGCTCACCGCGCTGGCCACCCCCGCCGGCCCGGGCGAGGGCACCGTGATCAGGGGCAGCGTCGGGGTGGCCGTGGCCGGCCGCGACGGCACCGGTCGCACGGCGCACGACCTGCTGCGCGACGCCGACGTGGCGATGTACGTGGCCAAGCGCGAGGGCGGGGGACGGGTCCGGGCGTTCCGGCGCGAGATGGGCGAGGACGTCGCCGCCCGCCAGCGCGACAAGGTCGACCTGCGCGCCGCGCTGGACAACGACGAACTGGTCCTGCACTACCAGCCCATCGTCGACCTGGCCGCGGGCCGCGCCGTCCACGCCGAGGCCCTGGTGCGGTGGCGGCGCCCGGGACACGGCCTGCTCGGGCCCGACCGGTTCATCGGCCTGGCCGAGGAGACCGGCCTGATCGTGCCGCTGGGCGCGCACGTGCTGCGCGCGGCGTGCACGGACGCGGTGCGCTGGCGGCGGCGCGGCCGCTCCCTGGGCGTCGCGGTCAACGTCTCGCCCGGTCAGCTGGCCGGCGACGCGTTCTCGCGGCAGGTCGGGGAGCTGCTGACGTCCACCGGCCTGGAACCGCGGGAGCTGACCGTCGAGGTCACCGAGGCGGTGTGGGCCGACGAGACCGCCATGCGGGTGCTGATGGACGTGCGCGAGCTGGGCGTGCGCGTGGCGCTGGACGACTTCGGCACCGGCTACTCGTCGCTGAACTACCTGCGGCGCTTCCCGTTCGACCTGGTGAAGATCGACAAGTCGTTCACCGACGGCCTCGGCGAGGACGCCCGGACCGAGGGCGTGGTGCGGTGCATCATCGACCTCGCCGCCGTGCTGGGCGCGCGCACGGTCGCCGAGGGCGTCGAGACGCCGACCCAGGCGCACTGGCTGCGCGACTCCGGCTGCGACTACCTCCAGGGCTACCTGTTCGGCAAACCGGACCTGCTGGAGAACTGGCACCCCGACCTGGTCGCCGGCCCCCTCCCGCTGCCGCGCCCCTGACCCGCCCGGCGACCGGGTCCTCCCGCTCGACCGCCGGGACGACCACGCCGGTCCCGCGGGCACCGGCCGCGCGCGTCACCGGAAGATCGCCAGGGCCCACATCTTCAGCACCCGGTCCTCCTCGTCCCAGCTCTCCACCTTGCCCAGCACGCGTCCCCCGAACGAGGTGTTCCCCTGCGGCAGCACGTCGTTCTTCCGCAGACCGCTGCGCGGGAACTTGACGCGCGCGTGAGCCTCACCGCCGGGGTAGGGCACGCGCAGGCGGAGGTAGTCCGCGTCGGGCTGGTCCTTCTCCTCGTACACCTCGAACACCCCGACGACGGACAGGAACATCCGGGTGTCGCTCAGGGCCGCCCCGCCGCGGGCGTCGCCGACCAGGCTGTGGTGCGCGTGCACCTCGCCGTCGTGGAAGTCCGCGTAGACGATGGCGTCGGCCGCCTCCAGGTGCCGCACGACCTTGCGGATCGCGGTGATCGGCTGTTCCACGACCTCGAAGAACTCGGCCCTCTCGCCTTCACGGGTCCGGCCGCCGGTGACGTTGAGCCAGCGGGTCTTCACCTCGCCGCGGCCCTCCGTGGTGTCCCGGGTGTACTTCTCCACCTGCCGCTTGAGCGCCGAGACGTCGTCGCGGTACTGGAGGATGTCCATGACCACCGCCTCGTTGAGGTACATCAGCACCTCGTGGCTGCCGATGAGGCCGGGCGCCGCGCTGGGGTCCCGCCTGCGGCGCGCGTACAGCACCGCGGCGGCGACGACCAGGGCGGTCCCCACGACGACGAGGACCCAGAACAACGCGCTACCGGCAGCCACGGATCTCCTTGAACGCCTCGGACAGCGATGTCGCGTTCGCGTCGACCATGTGCCCCCCGGTGGCCCTCGCCGCCCGGTCCAGCTCACCGGGGTCGGCCTCGCCGAAGCGAACGGTGTAGGTGTGCACGGCCTTCGCCGCCGGGTGCCGCGCCTCGTGGTTGCGCAGGAAGTCCGCCAACCCGATCCCGGTGTTGTTCTCCCCGTCGGTCATCAGCACGATCGTGACCGGCTGCCCGGGGTCGGCGGCGGTGACGGCCGCGGCTTTCCCGTAGGCCGCCTCCAGCGCCGACCACACGCCGGTCCCGTCGTCGAAGCGGTCGGTGGCGATGTGGTCGCGGATGGCGTCGAGGTCGGACTGGTCCTCGATCACGAAGTCCCGCTCGTCGAGGACCTGCCCGCCGAAGCGCACGACGGTGAACCTCTCGCCCCGGTAGAAGCGGGTGAACTTGCCGGCCTCCGACGGGTCGGCACCGCTGAAACCTGCGAACGTGGACCGCAGGTCCGCTATCCGCTGCCCGCGCATCGACGTGGAGAAGTCCAGCGCGAAGATCACCTGCGAGGGGTTCCTGGACAGCGGGTCGGCGTACGCGGCGGCGAGCCGGTCGACGGTCTCCTTGCGCTCGGGGAAGTACAGGGTGTTCGTGCCGAAGTCGCGGAACCGGGGGTCGCGCGGCACCCGGTTGTCCAGCGGGCGGCGCAGCGTGCGCTCCATGATGCCGCGCTGCGCCCGCTCGGACTGGAACCACGTCACGACCGCGTCGAAGCTGTCCCGCTTGGCCGGGTCGAGCAGCAGCATCGGGTAGTCGGCGAGGATGATGCCGTCGCGCGGGTAGAGGATCTCCAGCGGCTCGCGCAGCTGCCCGCCGGCGTTGAGGGACAGCAGCACCGACTCGTAGTTGATCAGCGCGTCCGCGGCGTCCTGGTCGGCGGCGTAGCTGTCGGCGAGCTGCCGCGAGGTCTCCCCGGCGAGGGTGCGCCCGGCGAAGAAGCCGCGCAGCCGGTCGCAGGTGACGTCCTCCTCGCGCAGCGCCCCGCCGGTGCCGGCCGCCGCCGTCGCGACACCGATCAGCGCGGAGAGCCCGCTGCCCGCGTGCCGCGGGTCCGCCATCCCGAAGCGCACCATCCCCGTGGCGGACCGGTCGGCCAGGTCCGCCCAGGAGAGCCGCTGGTCCGCCGCCGAGGTCCGCAGCAGCTCGGCGACCGCCGGTTTCACCCCCACCGCCAGCGGCGAGAACATGAACCTGGCGCTCAGCGGTCGTTCCCCGGCGTACTGGAGCTGCTTGAGCTTCAGGTCGAAGTAGCGGTCCGTGGACAGCCAGGCGATGTCGTGCCGGTAGCTGCCGGGGGTGAGCGAGTCGGTCGCGTCGATCGTGCCCCGGTGCTCCACGACGAGCTCGACGCCGGTGTCGCGGCGCAGCTCGTCCAGCAGGGGCCGCATGTCCGTCAGCTCGGAGGAGGCGAGCACCGTCAGGGTGGTGCGCGGCGGTTCGGGGTCGGCGGTGCACGCCGTGAGCAGCACGAGCACGGCGCAGAGCAGGGCCGCCGCCTTCGTCGCGGCCCGCGTCACGGACATCCGCCGATCGTGGTGATGAGCTTCTCGAAGACCTCCAGCGGCGGCAGGTACGCGCGCGTGTAGTCGTTGTCGGACGACGGCGCCTCCAGCCCGTGCCCGGTGAGCATGCCGGTCAGTTCCGGGCTCGTGGTCCGCTGCTCCGCGTCGAGCACCCGGAACCCCAGCTCGACGGCTCGCCGGCGCAGCTCGGGATCGGTGCGCAGCAGCTCGGCGAGCTTCTTCCCGGTCTCGTTGAGGGCGATGAACGACGGCTGGGTCTCGAAGTGGTCGGCGGGGTAGAGCAGGACGCGGTCCTCGTCGGGCTGCCCGTTCGGGCGCCGCAGCTGGTGGGCCAGGTACTGGTGCTCGTAGATCACCACGATCGGCGCGATCCCCTTGCCCTCCGGCGACAGGTAGAAGGGGACCCGGTCGGCCGTGGGGGCGCCCTGGGAGCGGTAGAACGGCTTCAGCGCCTCGCCGAGCGAGACCGCCTCCTCCTCGGCCGTCGCGGCCCGGCCGCCGTTCTTCGCGTAGGCGATCAGCCCCTGGTACGTGCCGCCGGAGTTGGACTTGCACACGTCGGAGGTGTGGGCGAGGACCAGGTTGTTGTTCTGGATGCCGTGGGCGCGGACGCCGATGTCGTTCCAGCGCTTGCCCGATTCGGTCAGCTCGACGAACCTGCCGATGTCCAACTCGTAGTAGAGCGGGTTGGGGCGCTGGTCGTCCATCGGGATGGCGATGCCCGCGTCGTGCAGGGCCCGCGCGTACGGGCGGTAGGTGGCGAGCACGATCGGGCTGACGAACGGGACGTACGCCTGGGCGTACTGGTCGTTCTCCTGCCGGTCGGCCAGGATCAGGTCGGTCGCGGGCTGGCCCGAGGGGAAGACGAAGTCGTAGCGGTCGACGTCGTGCGTGGCGATCTCCCGCGAACCGGAGTTGTCGACGGCGACCTCGTAGTTCCTGCGCTTGAGGATCTCCCGCACCCCGGGATCGCGGAAGAAGTCGACCTTCGACCCCAGCTTGCCCCGGACGACGGTGACGGCCTGCGCGGGTGGCGCCGTGCGGACCAGGACGGGGACCAGCCCGAGCAGGAGCAGGCCGACCAGGCCGACGGCGAGCACCGGGGCCAGTGCGGGGCGCGGTGGAGGCGGTTTGATCCTTAACAGCGGCTCGTCGGCCACACGTCCTCCAGCGGTTCCCGCGGCGTACCGACTCCATCGGTACGCCCGCTCGGTGAACGCGACCGGTCGTCCGGATAACGCTTTGGCCTTCACCGGGGTGGTGGCCCCACCCGCGACGGCGGGCCGGCCGGGCACCGGCGGAGTCACCGATGCGGTCCGCGCCACCCCGGGCCATGATGATCGGATGGCTGTCGACCCGCGCGGTGCCGACCTGAAACGACTGCTCGCCGAGGACCCGGGCGGGCCGGTGGTGATGCTGAACCTGCTGCGCTTCGCCGAGGGCGGTGTCGAGTCCTACCGGGCGTACGCGGAGCAGCTGACCAGGACGTTCCTGCCGCGCCACGGGGGCGAGGTGCTGTACGCGGGCACCGGGTCCACGGTGCTGGTCGCGGAGGACGGGCAGAGCTGGGACGCGGTGGTCGTCGTGCGCTACCCCGACCGGGACGCGTTCTGCCGCATGGTCGCCGACCCCGAGTACCAGGAGGTCACCCGCTTGCGCACCGCCGCGCTGAGCGAGGCGGTGTTGCAGGCCACCGTCCCCTGGGCGTGATCCGGGCGGCGCGGACCTCCGTGGTCCGCGAGACCACGAGGGTGCACGACCGGGTGTCGGACGCGAAGGGGCGGTCGCAGGCGGTGAGGCGCTCCATCACGTGCAGGTCGCTGCCCGGCAGCACCGGCCGCCGCGACCACGGCCGGTCCCACGCGGTCTGCAACGCGCCGTCGAAGACCTCGTCCTGTTCGGCCAACCACGGCAGCTCGTCGAGCACCACGACAGTCGGGCTGTCCGGCAGCGTCGCGCCCAGGACGCGGAAAGCGGCGGGCCACCCGATCGAGGCGCTTGCGCAGTAGTCGCAGCTCGGCCTGTCTGCCCACGCAGCCCGACATGCCTGGTGGCGTAGATCGAATCTACGTAGATGGTAACTACCTGT
>NZ_JBPKJK010000283.1:0-6086 GCF_051756985.1 Saccharothrix sabaoui | reverse complement strand
CGGCCTCGGCGACCGGGCGCAGGCTGCGGATCAGGCCCTCGGCGCGCCGGCCCAGGTCGCGCAGGTCCACGACCACGGGCACGGTGCCGCCGCGCGCGGCGGCCAGGATGCGGCGACGCACGGCGGGCGCGAACTGGGCGGGCACGTCCCCCCGCACCACCACCTCCACCCAGCCCTCGCGCTCGGTGACGACCACCGGTTCGCGCGGGGCCGAGGTGAACGTGCCGCGCGGGGTGCGCCGGGCGGCGAGGACGAGGGTCACGGTCGTGCCGGTCGGTTGGCGGTCGATCAGCACGTCGTCGACGTTCTCGTGCATCAGCAGCAGTCCCCGGCCGCGCGTGGTGAGGGCGGCGGGCGGCACGCGCCACGTGCCGTAGTCCGTGACCACGACGCGTACGCTGCCGTCAGGCCGCGCGTCGGCGTCGATGTGCACGACCCCGTCGTCACCGTGCGGGTAGGCGTGCTCCACGGCGTTGCT
This sequence comes from Saccharothrix sabaoui, assembly GCF_051756985.1. NCBI lineage: Bacteria > Bacillati > Actinomycetota > Actinomycetes > Pseudonocardiales > Pseudonocardiaceae > Saccharothrix > Saccharothrix sabaoui. Next base: position 5,608 of record NZ_JBPKJK010000283.1, on the reverse strand, counting down.
GGCGGCCTCGTTCACCGCGATGAGCAGGTCGTACCGGTCGTCCTCGGTGAGGCCGGAGGCGGCGAGCCAGCCGTCGAGGCCGGCACGGACCGCCGCGAGCCGGCCCGGCTGCGCCGGGAACTCCACTCCCCAGTGGTGGTCCGCGAGTTGATCCGTCAAAGGCCCTCCCCGTTGCACCTGTCAGTCTTCCCTGCCCGCGTGTCCGCTACACGTGTGAGCGACGATCAGTTCGGGTATCGATAGCGTCAGCACCACAACGAGACAGAACGGACGACGAGGTGAGCGTGTCGCACACTGAGCCGCAGAGCGGCGAGTCGGAAAGCGCCCTGGCCGGGGTTGAGCTGCGGATGGCGGCTGAGCCTACGCAGTTGTCGATCGTCCGGGCGGTGGCCGCCGACATCGCCATGCGCCAGGACTTCGACCTGGACTCCATCGAGGACCTGAAGCTGGCGGTGGACGAGGCGTGCTCCACCCTCATCTCGCTGGCCACGCCGGGGGCGGTGCTGATCGCCCAGTTCGTCGTGGTCGACGGTTCCGTGCAGGTCTCCACGAAGGTGGGTTCGCAGAGGTCGACCCCGCCGGACCGGGACAGCTTCGGCTGGCGCGTCCTCAGCGCGCTGGTCGACTCCGTGACCACGTGGGTCGCGCCGCAGGCCGACGCGTACGAGGTGCACATCGACCTGGTCAAGCGGTCGCTGGGGACGGTGGATGCGTGACGGCGCCGGACGAGGGCAAGACCCGGTCGAGCACCCAGGGTGACTACGACCACCTCGCTCCGCTGTTCGTCCGGCTCGCCGCGACGCCCGCCGACGACCCGGCGAGGGAGCGGCTGCGCGACGAACTGGTGACCGAGCACCTGCCGGTGGCCAAGCACATCGCCCGCAGGTTCGGCCACCGGGGCGAGCCCTACGACGACCTGGTGCAGGTGGCCACCGTCGGCCTGATCAACGCGGTCGACCGGTTCGACCCGGAGCGCGGGAGCGACTTCCTGTCGTTCGCGGTGCCGACGATCATGGGCGAGGTCCGGAAGTACTTCCGGGACTCCAGCTGGTCGGTCCGCATGCCGCGGCGGCTCAAGGAGCTGCACCTGGCGATCAACGCGGGGTCGGCGAGGCTGTCCCAGGAGCTGGGGCGCGCGCCGACGCCGAGCGAGCTGGCGCAGCACCTCCAGCTCAGCCGCGAGGAGATCCACGAGGGCCTGGCGGCCGGCAACGCGTACCACTCGGCGTCGCTGGACGACCTGCTCGTGGCCGACGACAGCTCCATCTCGCTGGGGAGCACCCTCGGCGAGGAGGACCCGGAGCTGGAGGCGATCGAGCAGCGGGAGGCGTTGCACCCGTTGCTGGAGAAGCTGCCGGAGCGGGAGCGCAAGATCGTGGTCATGCGGTTCTTCGGGAACATGACGCAGACGCAGATCGCGCAGAAGGTCGGGATTTCGCAGATGCACGTGTCGCGGTTGTTGGCGAAGACGCTGCGGCAGCTGCGGGACGGTTTGACGGAGTAGGGCTCTCGCACTTCCCCGGCCCTTCGCGGAGGCCGCCCGACAGGACTTTCGTCGGGCGGCCTCCGCGTTGTGGCGCTACTGTCCGGTCGGCCGCAGTGGCCTTGTCCGCAGTGGCTTTGTCCGCGGTGGTCAGCGCTTGGGCCGACACGATTGGGTGAAGATGGGCGGGAAAGTGTACGTAAACGGCTTCTCGCTCATCGGTTGAACATGAGGAGACCCCGAGCGACCACCCCCCGACCCAGCCGGAAGCGCCGGTCGAGCCGCTGAGCCGAACCGCCGGCTGGGCCGAGCTGAGCCGAGCCGGCGGCCGACGCCGAGCCGCCGAGCCGAGCCGCCGGAGGTCCCGCCACCTCGGTCCCCGGCCCGGTCGCCTGGCCCGAGCGCCGGACGTGGGCGTGCCGGACGCGCGGAACCGGCCGCCGCGCAGGCGGTGTGCGGTGCGTGGTGCGTGGTTCGCGAGGACCCGAGGCCGGGTGGAGACGCCTGTGGACCCGCGAATGCGGGTGCGGGCTCGCGGTGCGGGGAAGAAGGAGACCCACGTGGCCGGGCTGCGCTGACCGGCGGTGGGATCGGACGGGGCACCCGGGGTGTGGAGGCGGTGGGCCTGTCCGCCGCGAGGGGGTGCGACGGACGGGCCTGGCCTGGGCCTGGTGCGCCCGGGAGGTGGCTCGGCGCTGCCTGGACGGTCGACTGCTGCTGCCGGGGCCACCGGGGTCGGGCCGGCGGTGGGGTCGGGCGTGGTGGCTCGGGGTGGAGCCTGGGGGGCTCTGGTGAGCCGGGAGCCCGGACGTGCCGCGCGGGGGTGTTGGGGGTGTGGGCCGAAGGGGCTGGGGTGCTCGGGGGTCTGCGGTGCTCCGGGGCCGTCGCCCCTCGGTCAGGCGGCGGTTCGGCGGCCCGCGGTTCGGCGGCCCGCGGTCAGGTGGCCCCCGGTCAGGCGGCGGTTCGGCGGCGGGCGGCGGCGATGATGCGGCGGCGCTCGTCCTCGCCCATGCCGCCCCAGACGCCGTAGGGCTCCTGGACCGCCAGGGCGTGCTCGCGGCACTTCAGGAGGACCGGGCAGTGGGCGCAGAGCTGCTTGGCCCTGTCCTCGCGGGCGGCTCGGGCGGAGCCGCGCTCGTTGTCCGGGTGGAAGAAGACTGCGCTGTCGCTGCCGCGGCACAGTCCTTCCTTCTGCCAGTCCCAGACGTCGGTGACGGGCTTCGGCAGGCGCGCGGTGCTGGTCATCGGTATGGACCCCCTTGCGGTGTTCTGGTGCTTGATCACGGCTTACCCGCTGTTCCGGGGAGGGCAAACGTGTCCTGCCCCATCGGATCAGGTGAGTTCGGACGCGGTGAGGACGGGAACGGTCGGCGGTGAGGACGGGACGGCTAGAGGGCCGGGGCCACTTCGGTGGACCAGAACTCGAAGAAGCTCTCCTGGTCCGGGCCGATCTGCGCCACGTACAGCTCGTCGTAGCCGGCCTCGGCGTACTTGCGCACGGTGTCCACGTACGGCTGGACGTCGGGGCCGGTGGGCAGGGCCGAGGCGACCATCTCCTCGGTGACCAGGGTCGACGCCTGCTCGAAGTGCTCGGGCGTGGGCAGCAGCTGGGCGAGTTCACCGGGCAGCTGCTCGTTGGGCCACAACCGGTAGGCGGTCTTGGCGCCCGCTTCGGCGGTCGGGGCGTGGCAGACCTTGAAGCCGGCCTGGGCCGGTTTGTCGCCTCCCCCGGACGAGCGGAACTCCGACACCAACGAGTCGTCGGGCATGGTGGAGCAGAAGCCGTCGCCGATGCGGCCGGCCACGCGGGCGGCGTGGGGGCCGAAGGCGGAGACGTAGACCGGTACGGGTGATTCGGGTCGGGTGTAGAGGCGGGCGTTCTCGACCGTGTAGTGGCGTCCGCGGTGGGTGACGGACTCGCCGGTCCACAGGGCGCGCATGACCTCGACGGCCTCTTCGAGCATCTCCAGGCGTTCGGGCGCGGACGGCCACGGCCCGCCGAGGATGTGCTCGTTCAACGCCTCCCCCGTGCCGACGCCGAGCGTGAACCCGCCCCGGCACTGGACGGCGGCGGTCGCGGCGGCCTGGGCGACCACGGCCGGGTGCAGGCGCACGGTGGGGCACGTGACGGCGGTGGTGATCGGGAGCGTCGTCGCCTCGGACAGCGCACCGATCACGGACCACACGAACGGGCTGTTCCCCTGCTCGGAGTTCCAGGGGTGGTAGTGGTCGGAGATCCAGAGCCGCTCGAAGCCCGCCTGCTCGGCCCACCGGGCCTGCTGGACGAGTTCGCGCGGACCGAACTCCTCGCACGAGAGGAAGTAACCCACGCTCACCATGGGCCCCGGTTACCCGCGAAAGTGCGGCTGAACCTCGGTGTTCGCGGCCTGCTCGACGATGTCCCACGACCGTGTCGGGAGCCCCGGCGGGCGTCGTGCCGGGTGTCGGGGTCAGAGGTCCAGCGGGAGGAGCAGCCGGCCGCCGAGGACGAGCGCGCCGATGGTGACGGCGGCGAACAGCAGCACCCAGACGAGGCCGGGGACGCCGGTGACGCGGGCGAGCTGGTCGGCGTCGGACTGGGGCGCGCGGCCCCGGGCGCGGCGGCGTTGCAGCTCCCCCACCGGGCGGACGCCGCCGAGCAGCAGGAACCAGGTGACGAACAGCGCGAACGCGGCCTGCCACTCGGCGGTGGCGTACCAGGAGACGGCGAACACGACGGCGCCGGTGACGACGACGGACAGCACGCCGAACGCGTTGCGGATCATCACCAGCATGGCGGCGAGCAGCACGACGGTCGCCCACAGCAGCGGCCTGACCTGGTCGGCGAGGACGAGGCCGGCGGCGCCGAGGCCGAGCAGGGACGGGGTGACGTACCCGGCGAAGTACATGAGGACGACGGCGACGCCGGTGGGCCGGCCGCGGGAGACGGTGACGCCGGAGGTGTCGGGGTTGAGCTTGATGCCCTCCAGCCTGCGGCCGGTGAGGACGGCGACGAGGGCGTGCCCGGCCTCGTGCGCGATGGTGATGGTGTGGCGGCTCCAGCGCCAGACGCCGGGGCCGGTCACCAGGACGAGGGCCAGCGCGGCGGGCGCCCACTTCGCGAATGCGGACATCACCGCCCAGCATGCCAGGCCGGGGCTTGACCTGGAGCGCGCTCCAGCACGCAGGCTGGTGGGCATGAGGAAGACGCGCATCGGTTCCCTTGAGGTCAGCGCCCTGAGCCTGGGCACGCTGCCGTTCGGGAAGTACGTGGACGAGGGGACGTCGTTCGCGATCATGGACCGCTTCGTCGAGGCGGGCGGGACGTTCCTGGACACGGCGAACAACTACGTGTTCTGGGACGGCGGCACGGGGGACGAGAGCGAGGAGGTGGTGGGCCGCTGGTTGGCGGCGCGCGGCAACCGGGACGAGGTGGTGGTGGCGACGAAGGTGGGCGCGCGGCCGCGGACGCCCGGCACGGGGTTGGAGAACGCGGAGGGCCTGGCCGGTGACGTGGTGCGATCGGCGGCGGAGGCGAGCCTGAAGCGGTTGGGCACGGACCGGATCGACCTCTACTACAGCCACGTCGAGGACCGCGCGGTGCCGCTGGAGGACACGTTGGGCGGGTTCGCGTCGCTGGTCGAGGCGGGCCGGGTGCGGGAGGTCGGGGCGAGCAACCACGCCACGTGGCGGTTGGAGCGGGCGCGGGCGGTGGCGCGGGCGAACGGCCTGCCGGTGTACGTGGCGGTGCAGCAGCGGTTCAGCTACCTGCGGCCGCGGCCGGGGGTGCGGCTGCCGGAGTCGGGGCACGTGCACATGACCGACGAGCTGTTCGACTACGCGGCGCACGAGGGGGACGTGGCGCTGGTGGCGTACTCGGCGCTGCTGTCGGGGGCCTACCGGGACAAGCCGCTGGGTGAGGCGTACGACCACCCGGGCACGGCGCGGGGGTTGGCGGTGCTGCGGGAGGTGGCCGGGGAGCTGGGGGCGACGGTCAACCAGGTGGTGCTGGCGTGGGTGCTGCACCGGGGGGTGGTGCCGCTGGTGGGCGCGAGTTCGGTGGCGCAGCTGGAGGAGTCGCTGGGGGCGCTGGACCTGGAGCTGGACGACGACCAGCTGGGGCGGCTCGCCGGGGCGGTCTGACGC
>NZ_JBPKJK010000282.1:0-6153 GCF_051756985.1 Saccharothrix sabaoui | reverse complement strand
GCGTCCAGCTCCCCGAGCACGGCGAGCACCTTCGTCCGGGCGGCGGCGACCTGGGCGGGGTCGCGGCTCTTGAGGGCGGCGGCGAGGAGCAGGCGGTGGGCGCGCGGCGCGAACGGGTCGAGGGCGAGGGCGCGCTCGGCGAGCGGGGCGGCTTCGGCCGCCTCACCCGCGACGAGGGCGAGTTCGCCGAGCCCGAGCAGGTTCCGCACGTGCCGCGCGCGCAGGCGCTCGGCCTCGACGACCGGTTCCGCGTCCACGACGTCGGCGAGGTCCGGCAGCGGGTCGCCGCGCCACAGCGCGACGGCCCTGCCCAGCAGGTCCGCGGCCCGCTCCAGGTCGCCGGCGGCCCTGGCCTCGCGCACCTCGCCGTCGAGCGCCTCGAAGGTCCACAGGTCGACGTCCAGCCGGTCCGAGCGGACCAGCCGGACGGTGTCGCCCCCGGTCCGCAGGTGGAAGCTGGCCTCGCCGCCGGACCGGTCGGGCTCCAGCAGGTGCCGCAGGTGGGTCAGGGTCACCCGCAGGTTGCGCGCCGCGCCGGCCGCGTCCAGGTCGGGCCACAGCAGCCCGAACACCTGCTCGCGGGTGAGCACGGGTCGCAGCACCAGCGCGCCGAGCAGTTGGCGGACGCGGGCCCGCCGCAGCTCCGGCGCGTCCACCGCGACCCCGTCGCGGGTCACCCGCATCGCGCCGAGCACCTCGACGCCGGTCCGCGATACCGGCGGCGCGGGCAGCGCGGCGAGCAACCGCGCCGCTCCCCCGCCGAACCCGCCCGCCCCGCCTGTCCCGACCGACCCGACCGACCCACCGGGCCCGCCGGAACGAGCGGCTGATCGGAACCGCCGGTGGACGACCGGACCGAGGGTGTCGGCCAGCCACCGGCCCAGGTCGAGGTCACCGCCGTCCGCCAGCCGCGCGGCCAGCTCCACCGACCACGGCAGCGGCAGGAAGCACAGCGCGTGCTCGGGTGGCAGCCGCGAGGCGGCGGCCGGGTCGCCCTCCCTGGCCCGCACCAGCGCCCGCGCCGCCGCCCGCGCCCTGGCGTGCGACGGCCCCAGCTCCACCCGGTCCCACACCGCCCGCAGCTCCTCGCTCAGCACGTAGCCGAGGGCCAGGAACCGCCGCAGGTGCCGTTCGTGGAACCGCCCGGTCACCGGCCACCGCGCCAGGTGGTCGGCGAACACCCGGCGCGCCTCGGTCTCGTCGCCCACGCCCACCGCCACCGCGGCCCGCGCGGCGCAGGCGAGCACGGCGTCGCGGGGGTTGTCGTGGCCGGCCGGGTCGCCGCACGGCAGCGGGTCCCAGGACGCGGCGTCGCCGCAGCACGAGGCGATGACGGCCAGGAACGCCGACGCGACGAAGGAGTCCCGCGCCGTACCACCGGGCGGCGACCCGCCGATCGGCGCGCCGCGCAACCGGGACAGGTCCGCCGGGTCGCCGTCGAACCAGCGCGCGACCGGGCCGTTGAGCCGCAGGTGCGGTTCGTCGGCCTCGCGCAGCGCCCGGTCGGCGAGGTCGGCCGCGTCGCCGGCGAACCCGCACATGTTGAGGCAGTGGTAGTGGAACCGCACGGTGGCCAGCGCCACCTGCGGCGGCACGTCCACGACGGGGGCGCGTGCGATCTCGGCCAGCGCGGCCTCCGGGTCGCCGCCGACCTCGGCGACCGTCGCCGCGACGCTGTGCCGCAGCACGAGCGCGATGGCGGTCGGCTCGCCGCGCAGCTCCCCGACCCGGCCCGCCAGCTCGGTCAGCCGCGCCAGGTCGGCCCGCGAGTGCGCGGTGATCACGGCCTGCCCGAGCACCGCGGTGTGCTTGAGCCCGTCCCACGCCCGGTCCAGCAGCGGGTCGATCCGCGGGTCGGCGAAATCGGTGGCGTGCAGCACGGCGGCGCGCAGCAGCAGGAACGCCGGCCGGTCCCGCGCCGCCGGCGGCGCGGAGCCGAGCCAGCGCTCCGCGACCAGGACGGGCAGCGCCGACAGCGTCGTGGTCACCAGCTCCACCGACGCCTCGGCGAGCAGCGCCCAGTCCCTGCCGCGGCACGCCAGCTCCCCCGCCCGCACCACGTCGCCGCGCGCGGTCAGCACGGCCGCCGCCCGGCGGTGCAGCCGCTGGAGGTCGTCGCAGGTCGTGGTGCGGTACAGCGCCTCCGTCCACAGCTCGTGCGCGCGGTAGCGGCCGTCGTCCAGCTCGCCGACCAGCGGCACCCGCCGGGCCAGCTCGTCGAGCGCGCCCGGCTCGCCGGTGACCGCGGCGACCTCCGCGCCGGTCGCCGCGCCCAGGGCGGCGAGGGCGGCCAGCTCGCGGCGGCGCGCGCCGGGCAGCCGGCCGAGGATCTCCTCGCGCGCGTAGCGCCACGGGGCCGCGGGGCCCGCCGCGAACGCCAGCCGCACCAGCGCGGGCCACCCCCGCAGCGACCGGGCCGGGGCCGGTTCCGCGCCGAGCCGGTGGGCCAGCGCCCGCACCTCGGTGTCGGTGAAGGACAGCTCGTCGGCGCCGATCCGCACCACCCCGCCCGCGGCCTCGCGCCGCGCCAGGGGCAGGTCCGGCAGCTCCCGGCCGCACAGCACCAGGTGCGCGGTCGCCGGCAGCCCGCGCACCAGCTCGGCGAGCAGCGCCGCGCCCGGCGACCCGGCGGGGATCTCGTGCACGTCGTCCAGCAGCAGGCACACCTCGACCGGCGCGCGGCGGACCAGCGCGTCCAGCACGGCCCGCGCCGTCCGCCGCGGGGTCCCGTCGGCCAGGGCGTCGAGCAGGGCGCCGGCCAGCGCGCCGGCCGCCTCGTGCGCGGGCGAGCAGTCCACCCACACGTCGACCCCGCGCGGTTCGAGCAGGTGCGCGCGCACGGCCTGCGCGAGCGCGGTGGTCTTGCCGAACCCGGCCCCGGCCACGACCGCCGTCACGGGGTGCTCCCAGCGCCGCGCGAGCCGGTCGACCAGCCGCAGGCGCGGCAGCTCCACGTCGAGCGGTCGCGGGAGGATCGTCGGTCCGGTCACCTGTGGCGGAGCGCCCGGGGGCGGCGCGGATACCCGCTCGGCCGGGGATCTGCCCGCCCGGCCGCCCCTCGGTGCAACCCCCGTTGCGGCAGGTGGACCCAGGGCGCGCGAAGCCGCCGATCGGCGCTGACCCGGCCCGAGCACGCCGTTACGGTCGAGCCACCGGACCCTGGAGGCCCCCGTGCTCAGACCTGGACGACACGGCCTCTGCGGCGTCGCCGCGCTGGTGCTGGGGCTGACCACCCCACTCACGGCCACCGCGACCGCCGGCCCGCTCGGCGCGGACGGCTCGCTCGGCGCGGACGGCTCACCCAGGTCCGGCGGCACGTCCGTCACGCTCATCACCGGCGACCGCGTCCTGGTCGACGGCCGGGACGTCGTCTCGATCACCGCCGCGCCGGGGCGGGAGCACGCCGCCTTCCGCACGTTCCACCGCGCCGGGCGGCTGCACGTGGTGCCCCTCGACGCCGCCGGGCCGCTCGCCGCCGGCCGGCTCGACCTCCGGCTGTTCGACGTCACCGGGCTCGTCGAGGCGGGCTACGACGACGCGCACCGCGACACCGTGCCGCTGGTCGTGGTGGGCGGCGGGAGCGTCGCGCCGGCGGCCGGCCCGCACGTCACCGCGGCCCTGCCCGGTGGGGCGCTCGCCGCGCGGGTGACCGGGTCCGACGCCGCGTTCCGGTCCCTGCTGGACGACCCGGCCGTCGGCAAGGTGTGGTTGGACGGCCTGCGCCGCACCGCCCTCGACCGCAGCACGGCCCAGGTCGGCGCGCCCGCCGCGTGGGCGGCCGGGCGGACGGGGACGGGCGTCCGGGTCGCGGTGCTGGACACCGGGATCGACGCGGCGCACCCCGACCTGGCCGGCCGGGTCGCCGCGGCGGCGGACTTCACCGGGGCGACCGGCCCCGCGGACGCCGTCGGCCACGGCACGCACGTCGCCGCGACCATCGCCTCCACCCACCCGGTGTACCGGGGCGTCGCACCGGACGCGCGGCTCCTCGACGGCCGGGTGTGCGGCCCGCGCGGCTGCCCCGAGTCGTCGATCCTGCGCGGTCTCCAGTGGGCCGTCGACCAGGGCGCGGACGTCGTCAACCTGAGCCTGGGCGGCTACGACACACCCGACGTGGACCCGCTCGAAGCGGCGATCGACCGGCTCTCCGCCGAGACCGGCGCGCTGTTCGTGGTCGCCGCGGGCAACTCCGCCGGGCCCGGCTCGGTCAACTCGCCCGCCACCGCCGACGCGGCGCTCGGCGTCGGCGCGGTCGACCGGACCGACGCGCTCGCCCCGTTCTCCAGCCGGGGGCCGCGCGCAGGCGACGGCGGCATCAAACCGGACCTGACCGCGCCCGGCGTGGACGTCGTCGCCGCCAAGGCGCGCGACGGGCGCGTCGGCACCCCCGTGGACGACACGCACGTCGCCCTCTCCGGCACGTCGACGGCCGCGCCGCACGTCGCGGGCGCCGCCGCGCTGCTCGCCCAGCAGCACCCGGACTGGACGGGCGCGCAGCTCAAGGCCGCCCTCGTGGCGTCCGCGCGGCCCACCCCGGCGGCGGGCGTGTTCGACCAGGGCGCGGGCCGGCTCGACATCGCCCGGGCGATCACCGCGACCACCACCACCGACCCGGTCAGCCTCGGGCTCGGCACCCAGCTCTGGCCGCACGACGACGACGCGCCCGTGGTGCGCCACCTGTCCTACCGCAACGCGGGCCCGACCCCCGTGGTGCTCGACCTGGCCGTCGAGGCCACCGGACCCGACGGCGGGCCCGCGCCGGCCGGCGTGTTCTCCGTGGTGCCGGCGCGGATCACCGTCCCGGCGGGCGGCAGCACGCGGGTCACCGTCACGGGCGACACCCGGACCGCCCCGTCGGACGGCGCCTACTCGGGCGCGGTCGTCGCGTCGGACGGCACGCGCACACCGCTGGCCCTCGAACGCGAGCCGGAGCGCTACGAGCTGACGCTCCGGTACACCGACGACCGCGGCGCGCCGGCCGACGAGGTGTCCGGTTCGGTCACCGGGCTCGACGACGACAGCTTCGTGTTCCCCGTGCCGGTGGGCGGCGTGGCGAAGCTCCGGCTGCCCAAGGGGGACTACGCCCTGGAGAACTACGTGGTGACGGACGGCGCGCGGTTGGCGTTCCTGCCCGTGCCGCTGCTGGGGTTCACCGGGGCCACGACCGTCGAGGTCGACGCCCGGCTGGCCCGGCCGGTGGCCGTGACGCCGCCGGAACCGGGCGCCGAGGAGCTGTTCGGCCAGGTCGTGCTGCACCGCCCGGCCCTCGACGGCCGGGGCGGCGGCGCCCTGATGCTGGTGGGCGGCTTCCGCGGCGTCGTGTCGCTCGCCCAACTGGGCCCGGCCCTGCCCCGCGACGAGCTGACCACGATCATCGGCGCGCAGCACGCCGGCGCGCCCCTCGGCGACACCCCGGTGAACTACCGGCTGGTGTACGTCGAGCGCGGCCCGGTGCCGACCGGTTTCGTCCGCTCCCCCGGCGTTCGGCAGCTGGCGAGGGTGACGCAGCGCATCGACACCGGCGGGCCCGACCGGACGCACCAGTACATCGGGGTGCCGCTCGCGGTCGGCGGCGGTTCCGGTGCCGGCGTCGGCCTGTGGTTCGGCCCGGGCGGCACGTACGTCGACCACCTCACCACGCGGGACGTGGCGTGGCGGTGGATGGTCGACCGGCTGGGCGGGGGCGCGTACCTGGGCAACCAGATCCACCCCCACCGCACCTACCGGCCGGGCACCGACCAGGTGCAGTGGTACTTCCGCCCCGTGCTGGGACCCGCGATCGGCACCGCGGGCCTGACCCGCACCGGCGACCGGGTGGACGTGTCCCTGGCCCTGTGGGGCGACCGCGACGGCAACCTCGGCGTGTTCCCCACGACGTCGTCCCGCACGACGCTGCACCGCGACGGCGTGCCGGTCGGCGAGGGCGACCAGCCGGGCAACGGGCGGTTCAGCGTGCCGCCCGGACCGGCCGACTTCCGGTTGGACGCCGAGGCGACCGTCGATCCCGCCGCGACGGACCTGAGCACCCGGGTCACCGGCAGCTGGACGTTCCGCTCGGGCACCACCGCCGCCACCACCGCCCTGCCGCTGACCGTCGTCCGGTTCACCCCTTCGCTGGACGACACGGGCAGCGCGCCCGCGCACCGCGTGCTG
>NZ_JBPKJK010000281.1:0-6251 GCF_051756985.1 Saccharothrix sabaoui | reverse complement strand
GCCGCCCGGTTCGGCCACCAGGCCCAGCAGCAGGTGCTCGCACCCGACGTAGTTGTGACCGAGCGTGACCGCCTCGACGACGCTCAGCTCCAGCGCCGCCGCCGCGTCGGGGCCGAACGAGGTGGGCTCGCCCTCGCCGGTGGTCGTGGGCAGCGACGCCGCCACCCGACCCGGCTCGACCTCCAGCACCTCCAGCACGCGCAGCGCCAGGTTGCCGCCCTCGTCGAGGACGCCGCCCAGCAGGTGCTCGGTGCCCACCTGCGCCGAGCCCGCCGCGCGGGCGCGGTCGACGGCCAGCCGGAACACGGCCCGCACCCGGTCGGTGACGCGCGTCGCGCGGGCCGCCCGCTCCAGCGAGTCCGGGTCGTCGAGCCGGACGGCCCGGATGGCGGCGATCCGCCGCACGGCCTGCTCCAGCGCGCGCTGGCAGACCGCCGACACCGGCACGCCCGCGTCCTTGACCTGCTCGGCCAGCTCGTCCGGCAGGTACACGTTGATCTTCGGCACTGCGCCTCCCCCTCGGGAGTATTGGATAACCCCATGTGTACCCCCATGAAGGGTTACAGGCAAGGTGTGACCGGCGTCATAAGGCTCGCGTTCAACGTGGCGCGTCCTCCAGGGGGTTTCCGGTCCGCAACCGACACAGCGGCAGAAGGGGGGCGACGTGCGGGACGGCTTCGACGAGTTCGTCACCGATCGCCTCGATCGGCTCTTGCGCTACGCCACGGCGCTGACCTGCGACAGGCACCTGGCGCAGGACATCGTGCAGGACGTGCTGCTGCGCGTTCGGCAGAAGTGGGACCGGATCGGGGCGGTCGACGCCCCCTACCCGTACGTGAAGCGGATGGTGACCAACGACTACCTGTCGTGGCGCCGCCGCCGCGCGGCCCGCGAGGTGTCCGCGACGCACGCCGGTCTCGACGACCTGGGGCCCGCGGTGGCCGACCCGGCCGACCGGCACGCCGAGCGGGACGCGATGCGCGCCCGGATCGCCGTGCTGCCGCGCAGGCAGCGCGCGGCGATCGTGCTGCGCTACTACGAGGACAGCACCGACGCGGAGATCGCGCGGGTGCTCGGCTGTTCCGAGGGCACGGTGCGCAGCCACATCTCCCGCGCGCTCAAGACGCTGCGGGTCACCGGTACGACACGTACGGAGGTGCTGCGATGACCGAGCAGGAGTTCCTGATCCGCGAGGCGCTCGCGGACCAGGCGGAGCAGCGGGTGGACCACCGCGAGGTGCTGGCGCACCTGCACCGCGCCCAACGGCGGCGCCGCCCGCTCGCGCTGGTCGCGGTCGGGGTGCTCACCGCGGCCGCCGCCGTGGCCGCGGTGGCGATCCCGTTCGCCGTGGACCGCACGGCCGCGCCCGACGACCAGGCGCGGGTCACCCCGACCACCGGGCAGACCGTCCTGCTGCTGGGCCTGGACGACGGGGCGCCCGGCGCGGCGCGACCGGACGCCCTGGTGCTGCTGCGGCTCTCCCCCGACGGCTCGACCAGCGCCGTGTCGCTGCCGCGCGACACCCGGGTGGAGGTCCCCGGCGCGCAGCCGGCCAAGCTCAACACCTTCTACGGCACGGCCCACGAGCGGGCACTGGCCGAGGGGCGCGACCCCGACCTCGCGGGCGCGGAGGCCACGGTCGACGCCGTCGAGGCGCTCACCGGTGTCGCGGTGGACCACTGGGCGGCGGTCGGCACGGGGCGGTTCGCCGAGCTGAGCACCGCGGTCGGCGGGGTGGAGGTCTGCCTCGCCGCCGACGCCCACGACACCGTGACCGGCTTCGCGCTCCCCGCCGGCCGCCACGTGCTGGCGGGCGAGCAGGCCCTCCTGTACCTGCGCCAGCGGACGGGGACGCTGTCCGGCGACCTGCAGCGCGTGACGCGCCACCAGGCTTTCCTGCGCGGCCTGCTGGACCGGGTCGGCAGCCCGGAGGTCGTCGGCGACCCGGCGGCGCTGGCCCGGGTGGTGGCCCTGGCGCACGACGCCGTGCGCACGGACGAGGGCTGGGACGTGGTGGCCGCCGTGCGGCTGCTCGCCGGCGACGGGAAGCGGCGCTTCACGAGCTTGCTGGTCGACCCGGTCGCACCCGGCGTGGACGCCGACCCGGCCCGGGTGCACCAACTCCTGGAGAGGGCGCTGCGCGACCCGGCGCCGCCGACCGGACCCACGGACCCCGGGGCGCCGTCCTGGGCGCCGGGGTCCGAGGAGACGGTGCCCGCCTGCGTCCCGTAGGCGGTCCTCTGTGGACGGGGGAGCGACCCGGAAACGGTTCGCTCCCCCGTGGATACTCGGGGTGTGGAACGGACGCGGGTGGGGCTCGTCGGTGTCGGCACGATCGCGCGCACGCACCTCGCGGTGCTCGGCGAGCGGTCCGACGTGGACCTGGAGTTCACCGCGGACCCGGCGGCCCCCGGCCCCGGACCCGGTCCCCACTACCCGGACCTGTCGTCCGCGCTGGAGGCGCACCGGCCCGACCTGGTCGTGATCGCCACCCCCTCGGGCTCGCACGCCGACCTGGCCGCGCTCGCCCTCACCGCGACCGACGCCCGGGTGCTGGTGGAGAAGCCGCTGGTGCTCGACCCGGCGTCGCTGGACCGGCTGCGGGCGCTGGACACCCCGCGGCTGTTCACCGCGCACCACTTCGCGTTCTCCCCCGAGGTCGCGTGGGCGGCGGCCCTGCCGTTCGGCCCGGTCACCGGTGTCACGTCGGCGTTCTGCGACCCGTACGTGCTCAAGGGCGAGCAGGCGTTCGCCTCGTACACCTCGCCGTGGGCGGACTCGGGCATCAACCAGCTGACCGTGCTGGCCCGCCTGGTCGACCCGGTCGCGGTGACGTCGCTCGTGGAGGAGGACCTGGGCGCGTGGGCCACCGTCGACTACGCCTCGGCGGGCACGACCGGCCTGGCGCGGCTGCGCGTCGACTGGCGGACGGGGGCGAGCAGCAAGTCCACCGCCGTGTCGCACGGCGACGTGGAGGTCTGGCTCGACCACACCGCGATGACCGGTTTCGCGTTCCGCGGCGGCGAGCTGCTGGCGTCGTTCGGCACGGACGGCCGCACGCCGCGCAAGGTCGCCCACTACCGGCCGCTGTACGAGAGCCTGCTGTCGTCCTCACCGGACCCGGTGCTCGGCTTCGACGTCGCCGCCCACCTCGCCGGCCTGCACGCCTCGCCGGGGACCCGGTCGTGACGCCCCTGCGCGTCGTCGTGCTCGGCGTGAGCGGCGCGGGCAAGACCACGCTCTCGCGCCGACCGGCCCCGCTCGTCGGCGGCCCGCACGTGGAGCTGGACGGCATCCGGCACCGCGCCGACCTGCTGGTGTGGCTGGACCAACCGCTGCGCGTCGTCGTCCCGCGGCGGCTGCTGTTCCGCAGCCTGGGCCGGATCGCGCGCCGCACGGAGCCGTGGAACGGCAACCGCGAGAGCCTGAAGACCCTGCTGGGGCGCGACTCGGTGATCGCCTGGGCGGTCGCGCAGCACCGCGGCCGGCAGGCCGGCTACCCGTCCCGGCTCGCCGGCCTGCCCCACGTCCGCCTCCGCTCGACCGCCGAGGCGGACCGCCGGCTGGCCGGCTTCGGCGTCGCGGCACGCCGTCCCCCGGGGCCCGCCGCCCCGTGACGCGGGTCCCGGGCGCCGGGCGCGACCTCCGGGGCCTACCCCTCGCCGCGCGGTTCAGGGGCGATCAGCGAGACTTGACCCATGAACGACGAACCCGACGACCGGATCAGCTTCACCGACCTCGGGTTGCGCCCCGAACTGCTCCGCGCCCTGTCGGGCCTGGGTTACGAGGAGCCGACCCCGATCCAGCGCGAGGCGATCCCTCCGCTCACCGAGGGGCGCGACCTGCTCGGCCAGGCCGCGACCGGCACCGGCAAGACGGCGGCCTTCGCGCTGCCCGTGCTGGAGCGGCTGGCCGCGGCGGGCGAGCGGACCGACCGCGCGCCGTTCGCGCTGGTGCTGGTGCCGACGCGCGAGCTGGCCGTGCAGGTGTCGGAGGCGGTGCACCGGTACGGGCGCGACCTGGGCGCGCGCGTGCTGCCGATCTACGGCGGTCAGCCGATCGGGCGACAGCTGCGGGTGCTGGAGCAGGGCGTGGACGTCGTGGTCGCCACGCCGGGCCGGGCCGTGGACCACCTCCAGCGGGGCACGCTGAAGCTGGAGGGCCTGAAGGTCGTCGTGCTCGACGAGGCCGACGAGATGCTCGACATGGGCTTCGCCGAGGACCTGGACACGATCCTGGCCGAGACGCCCGACGAGCGGCAGACCGTGCTGTTCTCCGCGACGATGCCCTCGCGCATCGACCGCCTGGCCCGCCAGCACCTGACCGACCCGGTGCGCATCACGATCAGCCGCGAGCAGCCCGAACCGGGCGAGGCCCCGAAGGTGCGGCAGAGCGCCTACGTCGTGCCGCGCGCGCACAAGCCCGCCGCCCTCGGCCGCATCCTCGACGTGGAGGCCCCGACCGCGGCGATCGTGTTCTGCCGCACGCGCGACGAGGTCGACCAGCTCACCGAGACCCTCAACGGCCGCGGCTACCGGGCGGAGTCGCTGCACGGCGGCATCAGCCAGGAGCAGCGCGACCGGGTGATGGGCCGGCTGCGCAACGGCACCGCGGACCTGCTGGTGGCCACCGACGTCGCCGCCCGCGGCCTCGACGTGGAGCAGCTCACGCACGTCGTGAACTACAACGTGCCGTCCGCGCCGGAGTCCTACGTGCACCGCATCGGCCGGGTCGGCCGGGCGGGCCGCGAGGGCGTGGCGATCACGCTGGCCGAGCCGCGCGAGCACGGCATGCTCAAGACCATCGAGCGCGTCACCAAGCAGCGCATCCAGGTCGAGAAGGTGCCGACGGTCGCGGACCTGCGCACGCGCCGGCTGGAGCTGACCCGCGCCGCGCTGCACGAGAGCCTGCTGGAGGACGACCTGGAGGGCTTCCGGGTCGTGGTCGAGACGCTGGCCGACGAGTTCGACGTGATGGAGGTCGCGCTCGCGGCGGTGAAGCTGGCGCACGAGGCCAGCGGCGCGGCGGCCGACGAGGAGGAGATCCCGGAGTACGTGCCGCGCAGCGGCGGCGACCGGCGCGGCCGGGACGGCGCACCCGGTGGCGAGCGGCGCGAACGGCGCCCCCCGAGGCGGCCGACCGCGGGCATGACTCGCCTGTTCGTGGGCGCGGGCCGCAGCTCGGGCATCCGGCCGCAGGACCTGGTGGGCGCGATCGCGGGCGAGGCGCAGCTCAACGGCCGCGACATCGGCGCGATCGAGATCGCCGACCGGTTCTCCCTGGTCGAGGTGCCGGAGACGGCCGCGCAGCAGGTCATCGCGTCCCTGCGGGGCGCCACGATCAAGGGCCGCAAGGTGACCGTGCGGCGGGAGCGCGACGACCCGAGGTGACCGGACCGGGCCCGGCGGCCGGCCCGGTCGCCGTGCCGCGGTCCCGAGCGCAGTCCTGAGCGCCGCCCGGCATGTGGACGTGGTGGCGCGCCCGCCCTCCCCGTGGTTGGTTCGATGACGAACGAACTACGAGGAGGGTGCGATGACGACCACGGAGGACCTCGCCGCCGACTGGGCGCGGTGGCGCGAGGAGCGCGACGAGGGGTTGCGCGCGCCGCACGGCTGGCTGTCGCCGACCGCGCTGCACTGGCTCGACGGCACCCCGCGCGCGTTCCCCGGCGTGCCGGGCGAGTGGAGCACCGACGGGGAGGTCGCCCGCGACGGCACGGCCGAGCACCGGGTCGCCGAGGCGGGGTCGCTGCTGCTCGACGGCGAGGGCGGCACGAAGGTCGAGGTCGTCCTGCGCACCGGCCGCTACGCGATCCGCCTGCGCGACCCGGGGGCGCCCGCCCTGGCCTCGTTCACCGGGGTTCCCACGTTCGAGTGGCGTCGCGAGTGGGTGGTCGACGCGGAGTTCGAGGCGTACGACCCGCCGCGACCGGTCGTGGTGGACGGCGCGGTCGAAGGGCTGGAGCACCACCTGAGCGCGATCGGCGCGGCCCGGTTCGAGGTCGGCGGGCAGCCGCAGGAGGTGGTGCTGCACCACGGCCACGACGGCCGGCCGCAGCTGCTGTTCCACGACCCGTCCAACGGCGGCGCCACGGCCGGGTGGCGCGTGCTGTCGGCCGACGCGCCGGTCGACGGGCGGGTGCGGCTCGACTTCAACCGGGCGGTGAACCTGCCGTCCGCGCTGACCCCGTACGGCACGTGCCCGAAACCGTTGCCGGGCAACAGGGTCACGGTCCCGGTCGAGGCGGGTGA
>NZ_JBPKJK010000280.1:0-6381 GCF_051756985.1 Saccharothrix sabaoui | reverse complement strand
TCGATCTCGTTGCCGCTCAGCACGCCGCCGAGGTCGACGTGGTGGAGGTCCGCCACGTCGGTGACCTTGCCGATGCCGGTGAGGTCACCGATCCCGCCGGTCACGTCGCCGACGTTCGCGACGTCGCCGACGACCTGGCCCACGTTCGCCACGTCACCCACGTCCGCGATGTCGCCGATGTCGCCGACCTGCGCGATGTCGTGCAGGTCCAGGGCGTTGCCGGTGAGGTTGTCGGTGACGTTGTCGGACAGCACGTCGCCCACGTGCAGCTTGCCGGTGATGTCCTCGACCGAGCCGGTGAGGTGCGTCGTGCCGAGCACGTCGCCGGTCGCCACGCCGGAGGTGACGTCGCCGACCACGTCGGCCACCCGGCCCGTCGCGGTGATGTCCTCGACCCGGTTGAGCACGTCGGCGTCGAGGGAGCCCGCGAGGTCCCCGGTCACGTCGCCGGCCAGGTGCTGCGCGGCGGCGGCGACACCGGACACGGCGGCCGTGGCGGTGTTGTCGTCGAGGCCGTGGCCCAGCAGGTCCTCGCCCACCGGGATCGGGCTGTCGCCGAGCAGTTCGAGCAGGTCCTCGACGTCCACGCCGGTCAGGGCGGGGTCGAGGCCCCCGGTGGGCGCGTAGTCCAGGACCAGCGGCAGCACCTCGCGCACGTCCAGGGCGGTCAGGTCGCCGAGGCCGGCGGCGTCGAGCGACCCCTGGGGGTCGGCCTGGAACGCGGACCGGGCGTGCGGGTCGCCGATCAGGCTGAGCGTGAAGTCGTGCAGGGTCTGGACGGGGTCCATCGGTGTGCTCCCGGGAGTTGGGATCTGCTTGCCGGGGCAACGCTAGGTCCGCACCCATGCCCCTCACATCGGGTGACGCGCCTAGTTCGAACCGGTGACCCCCGATAGGGGGACTCCCCATTGGGCGCTTAGGGGCATGGGGGCTGCGGCGAGCACGACCCCGCAGCTACGCCGGCACCTCGGCCCACACCACCTTGTGCCGCGCGCCCACCTCGACGCCCCAGTGCACCGACAACCGGTTGACCAGCAGCATGCCGCTCCCCGAGTCCGGCCGGTCCGCCCTGCCCAGCACGGGCAGCAGGCTCGGGCTGCGGTCCCGCACCTCGACCCGGACCGCGCCCTCCACCCGGAACACCCGGACGCGCCACGGGCCCTCGGCGTGCCGGTGCGCGTTGGCCAGCAGCTCGGCCGTGATCAGCGTCAGGTCCGCGACGTGCCGCGCGTCGACCCCGTAGGCGACCTGCCGGACCCAACCGCTGACGGCAGCCGCGGACGGCGGGTCGTCGACGTGGCGGTCCACACCGTCGTCGGGCAGGTCGAGCGAGTTCATCAGCCACACCCCCGCGGCCCTGTGGTTTCAAGGCGCGCCCCCGGAGGTACCCCTTCCGGTTGACGCCAAACCCCGGCGTGCGGGCCGGGTTCACGGGGCGGTGGCGGGTCCCACCGGACCACCGGGGCGCGCCACCGGGCCGCGGTCGCCGCCGGCGGACCGCTCGGCCAGTTCCACGGCGAGCCAGCCGCCGAAGCCCGCCGTGAGCAGGCCCGCCCACGCGGCGCCCAGCGCCGACCACGTCGGCAGCCAGTCGGGCTGACCGAGGCGCAGCAGCCAGCTCGTCCCGTACAGCAGCAGCACCGCCGTGTTGGTCGTGCGGTACAGCATGCTGATCCGCCGCACGCGAGCGCCCAGCGCGTCGGGCGCGAGCACCCAGGCCAGCCACCGGCCGGCGGCGGTCACCGAGCCGAGCAGGACGCCCGCGGCGATGAGGTGCGCCGCGGTGACGGCGAAGTCGGCCCGCCCGGTCAGCAGGTGCAGCGCGTCGAACCCGACGGCCGTGGTCAGCAGGCCGAACGGGAACGCGGTGAGGTTGGGCGGCACGGCGTGCCGAGATGTCCGAGCACGACGTCGCATGGCCTCGTCCTTCCGGCGGTATTCCCTCGCGAGAGGCATACCCCGGACGGGCGAAGACCGCCCCGACGTCACCCGAAGGCGTGACGGTGGTCAGCGCAGGAAGTGGTCCAGGGTCACCGGGAGGTCGCGCACCCGCACACCGGTGGCGTGGTGGGCCGCGTTGACGATCGCGGCGGCCGTGCCGACGATGCCGATCTCGCCGACGCCCTTGGTGCCCATCGGGTTGGTGTGCGGGTCGTGCTCGTCGATCCAGTGCGCCTCCACGTGCGGCACGTCGCGGTTGGTGGCGACGTGGTACTCGGCGAGGTCGTGGTTGACGACGTGGCCGAACCGCTCGTCCAGCAGGCTCCGCTCGTGCAGCGCCATCGACAGGCCCATCGTCATGCCGCCGAGGAGCTGCGACCGGGCCAACCCCGGGTTGACGACCCGCCCGACGGCGAACACGCCCAGCAGCCGGGGCACCCGCACCTCTCCGGTGTCGGCGTGCACCCTGACCTCGGCGAACTGCGCGCCGAACGCGTGCATCGCGTACCGCTCGTCGTCGGGGTTCTCCGGCATCCCCGCGCTCGCCGCGTCCCCCTCCGCCGGGTGGTCGCCGAACCGCTCGCGGAACGCGCGGGCCGCGGCGACCACCGTGGAGCCCCACGACGTGATCCCGGAGGACCCGCCCGCCACGGACGCCTTGGGCAGCGCGGTGTCGCCGATCCGCAGCTCCACGTCGGCGAAGTCCACGCCCAGCGCGTCGGCGGCGACCTGGGCCAGCGAGGTCCACGTCCCGGTGCCGAGGTCGGCCGCGCCGATCTCCACCAGGTAGCGGCCCGACGCGGTCAGGCGCACGGTCGCCTCCGAGCCCGGCATCCGGTTCACCGGGTACGTGGACGAGGCCACGCCGGTGCCGACGAGCCAACCGTCCTCCTCGTGAGCCCGCCGGTCCGCCCAGCCGAACCGGCGGGCGCCCTCGCGCAGGCAGGCCACCAGGTTGCGGGTGGAGAACGGCTTGCCGGACTCGGGCTCGACGTCCGGCTCGTTGCGGACGCGGAACTCCACCGGGTCCACGCCGCACGCCAGCGCCAGCTCGTCGACCGCCACCTCGGGGCCGAACATGCCGGGGCACTCGCCGGGCGCGCGCATCCACGCCGGCACCGGCACGTCCAGCCGCGCCAGGCGGTGCGTGGT
The DNA here is from genome assembly GCF_051756985.1 of Saccharothrix sabaoui. Lineage (NCBI taxonomy): Bacteria > Bacillati > Actinomycetota > Actinomycetes > Pseudonocardiales > Pseudonocardiaceae > Saccharothrix > Saccharothrix sabaoui. Next base: position 3,288 of record NZ_JBPKJK010000280.1, on the reverse strand, counting down.
GCGGCGGTTCGGCGCGGCGTACAGGACCCTGCTCGGCACCGCGGTCTGCTCGGCGAACTCCTTGACCCGCGACGTCTGGCTGAACGCGTCGACCGAGATCGCGGTGAGCCGGCCGTCGCCGTCGCACCCGAGGCGGACGTGCTGCACGGTCGGGGTCCGGTAGCCGACCAGGGAGAACATCTGCTGCCGGGTCAGCGCGAGCGTCACCGGCGTGCCGGGGAGGACCTGCGCGGCCAGGCCGGCGAGGACGGTGTGCACGTGCGCGGTGCCCTTGGAGCCGAAGCCGCCGCCCACGTGCGGCGCGACCACGTGCACCCGCTCGGGCGGCAACCCGAAGGACGTCGCCACCGACTCGCGCGTGGTGTGCACGCCCTGCGTGGAGTCGTGCAGCCGCAGCTCGCCGTCCGACCACAGCGCCGTGGTGGTGTGCGGCTCCATCGGGTTGTTGTTGTACCAGGCGGTCGAGTAGGCCTGGTCCACGGTGAACGCCGCCTCCGCGAGCCCGCGCTCGACGTCGCCCAGCGCGGTGTCCGTCTCGGCGCCGCCGTTGACCTTCTCCGGCTTGTCCAGGTCGTCGCGGTCGGCGCTGAAGCGCGCGTCGTGCTCGTGCCGCTCGACGTGCGCGCGGACCAGCGACGCCGCGTGGCGGGCGGCCTCCGGCGTGCGGGCGACGACGACGGCCAGCACCTGGCCGCGGAACGACACGTCGTGGTGCTGGAGGGCGGCCAGCTCGGGGTCGTCGGTCGAGGCCAGGCGCGGCGCGTTGTCGGGCGTGAGCACGGCGAGCACCCCGTCCACGGCCTCGGCGGCCCCGGTGTCCACCGACACCAGCGTGCCGCGGGCCACCTCCGACTGCACGAGCGCCGCGTGCACGGGGTCCTCGACGCGCTGGTCACCCGCGTACGGCGCGGTACCGGTCACCTTGGCGGGGCCGTCCACCCGGCGCGGCGACGTGCCCATCACGCGGGGCAGCAGGTCGGTCATCGTCCCTCCCGGCTCAGCGCGCGCAGCGCGGACACGACGGTGTTGCGGGCCAGCGGCACCTTGAACGCGTTGTCGCCCACCGGCGAGGCGTCCGCCAGCTCGGCCCCGGCGGCGCGGCGGAACGCGTCCTCGTCCGCCGGCGCGCCGCGCAGCAGCTCCTCGGCCCGCCGGGCGCGCCACGGCTTGTGCGCCACGCCGCCGAGCGCGATCCGCGCGTCGGCCACCACGCCGTCCTCGACGCGCAGCACGGCCGCGACCGAGACCAGCGCGAACGCGTACGACGCCCGGTCGCGCACCTTGACGTAGGTCGACCGTGTGCCCGGTGGCAGCGGCGGCAGGTCCACCGCGGTGATCAGGTCGGCGGGGGAGAGCACGGTGTCGCGGTGCGGTTCGTCGCCGGGCAGCCGGTGCAGCTCCACCAGCGGCACGGTCCGCGGACCGCCGGGGCCGTGCACGCGCACCTCGGCGTCCAGCGCAGCCATCGCGACCGCCATGTCGGACGGGTGCGTGGCGACGCAGTGCCCGGACGCGCCGAGCACCGCGTGCTGCCGGGTGAAGCCGCCCAGCGCGGAGCAGCCGCTGCCGGGTTCGCGCTTGTTGCACGGCGTGGACCGGTCCTGGAAGTAGGAGCAGCGGGTGCGCTGGAGCAGGTTCCCGCCGGTCGTCGCGAGGTTGCGCAGCTGGCCGGACGCCCCGGACAGCAGCGCCCGCGACAGCACCGGGTAGTCGCGGCGCACCGCCGGGTGGGCCGCCAGGTCGCTGTTGCGCACGGTCGCGCCCACCCGGAGCCCGCCGTCCGGCAGCTCCTCCACCGCGTCCAGCGGCAGGCGGCTGATGTCGACCAGCACCTCCGGCTCGGCCACGCCGAGCTTCATCCGGTCCACCAGGTTCGTGCCGCCCGCCAGGAACGCCACCGACGCCGCCGCGCCGTGCGCCGCGCCGACCGCGTCGTCCACGTCCAGCGCCCGCCGGTAGTCGAACGGGATCACCGGGCGCCGCCCGCGCAGTCGCGCACCGCGTCGGTGATGCCCGCGTAGGCGCCGCACCGGCACAGGTTCCCGCTCATCCGCTCGCGGATCTCCTCGTCGGACAGCTCGACCGGCCCGGTGAGGTCGGGCGTGACCGCGCTGGGGTGACCCGCCTCGACCTCGGCCAGCACGCCGACCGCCGAGCACACCTGGCCGGGCGTGCAGAACCCGCACTGGAACGCGTCGCGCTCGACGAACGCCTCCTGCACCGGGTGCAGCCGCTCGCCGTCGGCGAGGCCCTCGGCCGTGGTGATGTCCGCGCCGTCGTGCGACACGGCCAGCGCGAGGCACGTGACGACGCGCCGCCCGTCCAGCAGGACGGTGCAGGAACCGCATTGGCCGTGGTCGCAGCCCTTCTTCGGCGCGGTCACCCCGAGCCGGTCGCGCAGCGCGTCGAGCACCGTCGTCCTGGTGTCCACCCGCAGCCGCCTGACCCGACCGTCCACCCGCAACTCGATCTCACCGTCCACGCCGGTCCCTCCGCCTCGACACGCCCCGGAGGCTTCCCGGTCGTGGCGGGCTCAACCCCCGGACCGGTCAGCCGTCCTCGCGGTCGGGGCTCTCCAGGCGGAAGAAGGTGCTCGGCGAGCCGTCCGAGCGCTTCTCCTGGTGGATGAAGTTCAACCGGCGGTGGTCGAAGGTGGCGAACCACTCGTCCCACTCGACGTGCCGCAGGTCGTCGCCGCCGTAGCCGGGGAAGTCGAACCGCAGCACGCCCAGGTGGTCGCCGTGCTCCGTGCCCGGCACGGTGGCGGGCACGGCGTCGCGCGCCTCGGCCCACTGCCGGATGACGTCGTGGTCGGTGGTGACCAGGCTGCGGCCCTCGCGCTCCGGCTCCTCGTCGGTCGAGGTGATCTCCTGGGAGTACTTGAGGCTCTTCGACGTGCCCTTGCCGGTCCGCACGCCGCCCTTGCCCCGGCCGCCCTTGCCCCCGCCGCCCTTGTCCTCGCCGGCCTTGCCCTCACCGCCCTTGTCCGCACCGCCCTTGCCCTCGCCGGCCCCGCCCCTGCCGGCCTTGCCCTTGCCCGCGCCGCCGGTCGAGTCGTCCTCGGAACGCGGTCGCGGCGCGCCGCCCGACGCCTCGGCGACGGCCCGCACCAGCTCGTCCTTGTGCATGTCGTGGGCGCCCCGCACACCGACCTCGGACGCCCGGTGCCGCAGCTCGGCCACGGTCATCCCGCTCAGGTCCTGCGTCTTCTGCTTCGTCATGTCGTCCTCCTCCGCCGCGGGCTACCCGGTCCGGTCCGCCCGATGCGCCGCGGGCGGCGGTTCGCCG
>NZ_JBPKJK010000279.1:0-6476 GCF_051756985.1 Saccharothrix sabaoui | reverse complement strand
AGGGTGCCCGAACCGGAATTGGTGACCAGGACGTAGCGGTGACCGGGACCGGGTGCGGACCAGTGCGCGTCCAGGCCCACGGCGACCTCGCCGAGCACCTCGTTAGTGCGGGTGTCGAAGGTGACGACGGTGCCGGTGTCGTCGGGGCCGGTGCCGGCGTTGACCACGTACGCGATCCGCCCGCCCGCGGCCAGGGTGATGCCGCGCGGCTTGCTGCCCACGGTGATGGTGGCGGTGACCTCCCGGGTGCGGACGTCGACGACCGAGACGGTGCCGGCGATGGTGTTGCTGATGTAGGCGGTGCGGTTGTCGGGGGTGATGAGCACGCCGCGCGGTTCGTCGCCGACCGGGATGGTGGCGACGGCGGTGTAGGTGGCGGTGTCGACGACCGAGACGGTGTCGGCGTCGGAGTTGGCCACCCAGGCGTACCGGCCCCCGGCGGTGAACTGCACGCCGCGCGGCGCGTCGCCCACCGGGATGGTGCGGGTGACGGCCTGGGTGCGGGTGTCGATCACGGTCACCGCGTCGGAACCGGTGCTGCTGACGTAGACCTCGCGGCCGTCCGGCCTGAGCGCGGCCAGGCGGGGCGCGTCGCCGACCGGGATGGTCTTCACCACGGCCCGGCGGGCGGTGTCGATCACCGACACGGTGTCGGCGTCGCGGTTGGAGACGTAGGCGTACCGGCCGGGCCGGTCGAAGGCGATGCCGTAGGGGAAGTCGCCCACCGGGATGGTGGCGACCTCGGCCCGGCGGACGGGGTCGACCACCGACACGGTGTCGGAGCCGCCGTTGGCGACGTAGGCCAGCCGTTGGTCGGGGGTGAACACGACCGTCCGGGAGTTGGCCCCGATCGGGATCGTGCCGAGTTCGACCGGTCGCCCGGTCGCGGCGCCGGCCGCGGCGGTGGCCGGCGTCGCGAGGAGCAGGGTCGCGGGCAGCAGGGTCGTGGCGAGCAGGAGCAGACGGCGCAACGGGATCGTCCCCTCTAGGCGGTGGTGGATCGGGTGCGCAGCCGGTGCCGGGCCGCCGCGTACAGGCCCGCACCGATGACCAGCGCGACCGGCAGCACGTAGTCGCCGTCGCGCTCGACGAACTGGAACCACTCCTGGCCCACCAGGGGCCGGAGCAGTTCGGTGACCAGCTTCCAGCCCAGCACGAACCACAGCAGCGGCGCCGCCGGGCGGACCAGCACGGCGAGGCCGAGCAGGATCTCGAACGCGCCGAACCACACCATCAGGTTCGCCGAGTCGACGGTGGCGCGCTCGACGCCGAAGAAGGCGAAGTACTTGTAGAAGTACGCCTTGTTCTCGAACAGGGCGAACCCGCCGTGCCCGATCAGCAGCAGCGCCAACCCGCCCCGGGCGGCCCAGTGCGCCCCGACCAGGGCGCGGTCGGTGACGTGCTCGGGCAGGGTGCCCGGGGTGAACCAGCGGCGCAGGGACCACCCGCCGCCGCCGACCAGGACCAGCAGGGCCAGGGGCATGCCGTAGTTGCCGCCGCGCTCCAGGAACTCCCACCAGCCCTCGCCCACCGCGGGCCGGAGCAGGGCGGTGAACACGCCCCACACCGTGGCGTGCAGCAGCACGACGCGCAGCGGGAAGAACAGCACGAGCAGCCCGACGGTGATGTCGATCGCGCCCGTGACGTACATCAGCCAGCCGACGGCGACGTCGGGGGAGATGCCGAACAGGTCGTAGTAGGGCAGCCAGGCCCGTGATCGGCTCAACCCGGCCCAGCCGTGGCCGAGGTACTCCACGGCGACGCCGACGCGCAGCAGCCAGTACAGCTTGGTCAGGACGGACGACTGCGCCCACCGCTGCGACAGCGCGGCGCCGGTCGTGCCGATCGCTTCTCTCGTGGTCACGGATTCCCCCAATTCCCGAGGGCGGAACTGTTCGACCGAATTGAAAGTACGCACCCGGGCCGGATTCGGAATCGACAGGAGGACGTAACTCGAACTGCTCCGGATGACCCGTCGGAAAAAGAACTAAATTGATTTTCCACATGCGGGTGCGCTGCGTTTTCCGGGGGAAATCGCAGTGGGCGCGCGGGGCCGTGCGCCACCGCCGCGTCGGCCGCTCGCCGACCCGGGGTGGGACTGGGGGGTGGCTTCGGGTGCCTCCCGTGTTCCATGGTGTGGACGGTCTTGCTGGCAGCTAAGCACCTCAACGAGGATTGCCTCAATGGAACTCGACACAAATCTTCGGACTCGGGCGGCGGTGCACCACGCCCTGTCCGACCCCGTGCGGCTCGGCATCGTCGACCTGCTCGCGGTCGGCGACCGGTCGCCGGGCGAACTGGGCGACCGGTTCGGCCTCACGTCCAACCTGCTCGCCCACCACCTCAAGGTGCTGCGCGAGGTGGGCCTGGTAGAGCGCACGAAGTCCCACGCGGACGGCCGGCGCGCCTACGTGCGGCTCACCCCCGAACCGCTCACCGGCCTGCACACGACGCCGAGCGTGACCGCGCCGCGCGTGGTGTTCGTCTGCACCCGCAACGGCGCGCGCTCCCCCCTGGCCGCCGCCCTGTGGAGCACCCGCAGCACCATCCCGGTCACCTCCGCCGGCACCCACCCGGGCCGGGGGATCAACCCGCGCGCCGCGGCCACCGCCGAGCGGCACGGCCTGGTGCTGGAACGGCGGACCACCGCCCACGTGCGCGACGTCGTGGAGCCCGACGACCTGGTGGTCGCCGTGTGCGACGGCGCGTTCGAGGAGATGGGCCCCGCCGACCGGCACGTCCACTGGTCGGTCCCCGACCCCGGCCCGGTGGACACCGACGAGTTCTTCGAGGACGTCCTCGCCCGGCTCGCCCACCGCGTCGACCGCTTCGCGGCGATCGCGCACACCCCCTGACCCCGGGAGGACCGCCGTGCCCGACTGCCCCTACTGCGACCCCGCCGGACCCGACCCCCGCGGCCGGGTGCACGACGACGAGCACTGGCTGGTCGCCCACGGCCCGGCCGACACCGCGATGACCGGCGCCCTGCGCGTCACCTCCCGGCGGCACTTCACCGACTTCGCCGAGATGACCCCCGCCGAGTCGGGGTCCTTCGGCCCGCTGCTGACCCGCCTCGACACGGCCCTGCGCGCGGTCACCGACGCCGAACGCGTCCACGTGGTCTCCACCCGCGACCGCGTCCCGCACTTCCACGCCTGGCTCTACCCCCGCCCGGCGAGCCACCCGCTGCGCGGCACCGCCTTCCTCGACGCGCCGCAGCGGACCACCCCGGAGGAGGCCGAGCGCACCGCCGCCGCCCTCCGCGAGCACCTCGCGGTCCGGTCCCCCGGTACCTGACCGGGCGGACGAGCTGATCGGCCGCGTGCGCCGCGAACGCCGCACCCGCCGGGTCGCCGCGGCCGTGGTCGCGCTGGGCGTCGGCGTGCCCCTCGCCGTGCGGCCGGGACCCGTTCCCCGGCAGGCGACCGAGGTGACCGGCCCGACGTCCTCGACCACCCGGCCATGCCCGGCGGCACGGTGGTCGGCCGGACCACCGCCCCGGTGCGGGGCACCACCGCCGAGGTCCTCCGGACGACGGACGGGGACGGGGTCGAGGTGGTCCGGCGGGGGGCACCGGCGAGTGGGTCGTGGTGCGGTCGCGCACCCTGCCCGAGGCCGAGGACGTCGCCTGCGCCCAGCGGCTGCCGCCCACCCCCCGGCCCATCCCCGCGCCGCTGGGGTTCGCCCGGGTGCCGGCGGGGACGCGCGTCGTCACCTCGATCCCCGGACCGGGGGACGAGTTCGTCACGTTCGCCGCTCCGGAGACCGGCGGCCCCGCCCGCCGGGTCGGCGTCAGCCGGGTCGCCACCGGGGTCGGCGAGCTGGGCACCCCGGTCCCGGTCGGCGACCGCACGGGCCGGCTCGTCGGGACCCCGGGGCACGAGGACCCTGCGGGTGCCGCTGCCCGGGCACGGCAGCCCCAGCGTCACGGTGCCCGACGCCGCCGGCCTCAGCCAGGAGGAGCTGACCGGGTTCGCCCCGGGGTCACCGACCCGTGAGGCCGGCGGCCCCCGGGATCGCGGCCCGCGCCGGACGCCGCGGCGCTACTCCCGGGCCGCGGCCTGCGGGCGGGCCACCTCGACGGCGACCTTCCCGCCGACGCGCAGCGCCATCGTCCTGGTGGGCTCCGCGGTGAAACCGGCCGCGGCGACGCGCCGGGACACGGCGTCGCCGACGTTGTCCCGCAGCTGCTCGCGCACCCGGGCGCGCTGACCGCGGCCGTGCCCGCGTCCCGGTCCGTGCCCGTGCCCCCGCCCGTGCTCGTCGAGCGTGGCGTCGGCCAGGACCAGCACGCCGTCCGGGCGCAGCACCCGGCGCACCTCGGCGAGCAGGGCGTCCTTCGAGGCGGTGTCGAGGTGGTGCAGCATCAGGCTGGAGAAGACGCGGTCGAACGAGCCGTCCGGGTGGGGCAGCTCCTGGGCGAACCCCCGGTCCAGCCGCACGGCGAGGCCGGCGCGGCGGATCTTGCGCCCGGCGCGGGCCAGCGCCTTCGGGTCGGGGTCCAGCCCGACGAGTTCGACGCGGGGGTGCCGCTCGCCGATCGAGCGCAGCAGGTTGCCCGTGCCGCAGCCGACGTCGAGCACCCGGTGCCCGTCGCGCAGCCCGGCGAGCGTGATCATCGCCTGGTGCACCGGGCGCAGCCCGAAGACGTGGTGCACCACGTCGTAGAGCGGCAGCAGGTAGTGCTTGCCCAGGCCGGGGACGTAGTCCCGCTCGGCGGGCGGCTGGGACGTTCTTTCGGTCATGCCCCCATCGTGACCGCCGGGATCACCCGAAATCTGTACCGATCTGCGGTTCCGGTGGGACGATCCGACGGTGCGGACCGTGCGGACCTCACCGGGCGGGGACCGCCCGGCGACCTACTCGATGCTGCCCGCGCCCGGCGAGCTGCCGGTGACCACGTGGCGGCTGGAGCACGACTGGCGGTCCGGCGACGGGCCGTTCGAGGAGCACGCCCACGACTTCCCCGGCCTGGCCTACTTCGAGACCACCGGCGGGCGGCTGCCCACCGGCCGGCGGACGTGGTCGATCGAGGCGGGCGACCTGTTCGTGATCGCGCCCGGCGACGTGGTGGGCCGCCTCCACACCGCCGACCTGGCCGGCAGCCGGGGCTGGGGCGTGTTCTTCACCGCCGACGCGCTCGGCCCGGACGTGCCCGGCGCGCACCTGGCGTGGCGCACCCACCCGCTGCTGTTCCCGTTCGTGCGCGGCGGGGCGGTCGGCGCGCTGCGCCTGCGGGTGCCCGAGCCGGACCGGGCCGAGTGGGCCGGGCGCGTCCGGGCCCTGCACGACGAGCTGGCGCAGCGCCGGGACGGCTACCGCGAGGCCGTGGCCGCCCACCTGGTGCTGCTGCTGGTCGGGGTCTCCCGGCTGGCCGCCGACGTGGTGGGCGACCTGCGCGAGAACAGCGAACCGCTGCTGGCCCGCGTGTTCGAGGTCATCGAGCGGCGCTACCCGCACCCGCTGTCGCTGCGCGACGTGGCCGCCGCGGTCAACATCTCCCCCGGCCACCTGACCACGACCGTGCGGCGGCGTTCCGGCCGCACCGTGCAGGAGTGGATCACCGAGCGGCGCATGGTGCAGGCACGGCGGCTGCTGGCCACGACCCGGCTCACGATCAGCGAGGTCGGCAGGCAGGTGGGCTTCCCCGACGCCGGCTACTTCGCCCGGACCTTCGGCAGGGTGCACGGGATGAGCCCGGTGCGGTGGCGGCGGGCCGGCGCCGACCCCGCGGCCGGCGGGCACGACCGGGGAACCGGCGCGTGACGGTGAGGGCCCGACGCGCGGTGTGCGCGTCGGGCCCCTCGGCGATGGAAAACCCCTTGCCCGCCCTCGTCGTCCGGGATCAGCGCGTGGTGGTGCGGTGCTCGGCGTGCGCGGTCACCTGTGAGGTGTCCTGGGCTGCGTTGTGGTCCGGGGAGTCGAACCCCGAGCGCTGCCCCCCGCGCTATCAGGGAGCCGGATGACCGCCGGCCCTCGGTGTGCGCTCGCCCCCCCCCCCCGGGCGACTACCCGCTCCCGTCGCCTCCCGTTCAGTCCAGCAGGTCCACCTGCCAGTTCGCCTGCTGGACGTCGTTGTCGACCTCGCGGAGCTCCCGGGCCGGCCGGTCGGCCTCCGCGCGCAGCCCCGCCACCGGCAGGGCGGAGAGGTGCAGCAGCTCGGAGCGGAGCCGGCGGGCCATGCCGGGTTGGTTGCGGCCGGTGGCCGCGTCCGCCGCGCCGGTGACGAGCCCGTGGCGCAGGCGCAGCGCGTCGCGGCGGGCCAGGGCGTCGGTGATCGTCCCGTCGCGCAGCGTCGGCGCGTGCGGCGAGCGCCTCACCCAGCTTCATCCCCCACCCCCTGTCGATCGGTGGAGCGTGGCACGGCCGGTGACGGCGGGGCACACCGTTTTCCGGCCGCCGGGAACGCGCGACGGGGCACGTCGATGACGATCAGCGGCAGCTCGGTCATCACGGCCAGGCCGATGGTCTCGGAC
>NZ_JBPKJK010000278.1:0-6568 GCF_051756985.1 Saccharothrix sabaoui | reverse complement strand
CCGCGCTCGGAGATGTGATGTGAGTTCGTCGCGGATTTCGGGTCGGGGGCGGGGCCGGGCGGTTAAAGTCTGCGGCGATGTCCTTCGCCACGCCCCTGTTCCTGTGGTTCTTCCTGCCGGTCGTGCTCGCGGCCGTCCTCGTCGCACCCGGGCGCAGGCGGAACGTCGTGGTCGCCGTGGCGAGCCTGGTGTTCTACGTCTCCGGCGCGGGCGGCACGACGCTGCTGCTCGTCGGCTGCATGGTCGCCAACTACCTGGCCGGCCGGCGGCTGGAGCCGGACAGCCCCGGTGACCGGCGGCTCGTGCTGGTCGGCACGATCGCGCTGAACCTGGGCGTGCTGCTGGTGTGGAAGTACGCCGGGTTCGCGTCGCAGCAGCTGCACGACATCGCGTCCGTGGTGGGCGCGGACCTGCCGGTGCTGGAGCTGGCGCTGCCGATCGGCATCTCGTTCTACACGTTCCACCACATCTCCTACGTCGTGGACGTGTACCGGGGCGAGCGGCCGGCGCTGCGCGACCCCGTCTCGTTCGTCACCTACATCGCGATGTTCCCGCAGCTGGTGGCCGGCCCGATCGTGCGGTTCCGGGAGATCGCCGACCAGCTCCCGCAGGAGCGCACGCACCGCTGGGACGACGTGGCCGCCGGGTTCCCCCGGTTCGCGCTGGGCCTGTGCAAGAAGGTGATCATCGCCGACTCGCTGGCGCCGGTGGTCGACGCCTGCTTCGCCACCCCGTCGGACGAGATGACGACGGGCGTCGCGTGGCTCGGGGCGGTCGCGTACACGCTCCAGCTGTACTTCGACTTCTCCGGTTACTCCGACATGGCGATCGGCCTGGGCCGGATGCTCGGCTTCCGGCTGCCGGAGAACTTCGCCCGCCCCTACTCGTCGGTCACCGTGACGGAGTTCTGGCGGCGCTGGCACATGTCGCTGTCGCGCTGGTTCCGCGACTACGTCTACATCCCCCTCGGCGGCAACCGCGGCGGCGTGCTGCTGACCTACCGCAACCTCGCGATCGTTTTCGTCCTCACCGGTTTCTGGCACGGGGCGAACTGGACGTTCCTCGTGTGGGGTTTGTTCCACGGTGGACTGCTCGTGCTGGAACGCCGTTTCGGATGGGAATCGGCTCCGGTCACTACGCGTACCCGAATTGCCCGGCGCGCCCTCACCACGTTGCTGGTGGTAATCGGCTGGGTGTTCTTCCGGTCACCGGATCTGGGGACCGCGTTCACAATGCTCGGTCACATGCTGTTGCCGGATTTCAGCGGGTTGACCGAAGCGGTGAGCGCCGCGACGACCAATCAGCGCATTGTTCTGCTGCTGGTCGCACTGGCCGTCGTCGTGATGCCCGACCACCCCGTGACCGGCCCCTACCTGGAGTCCTCCCGCGCGAAGGTCGCCACGGCGGCCCGGGTCTCGTTGATGACGGTCGGCGTGGGCTACGCGGCGATCCTGGTCGCCAGCGGTACGTTCAGCCCGTTCCTGTACTACCAGTTCTGATGATCGACAACCGGCGCAGTTTCGACAATTGACGCACTTGCGGGCCCGGTGCGCGCTGCGCGACCGCAGGTACGCGCTCGCCCGGTCGGCCCAGCCGGGACGGACCCAATGGAGGCTTACGTCAACACAGGGTAGGCGAGCATTGCTCACGGCGGGTCACCTACGGTCAACTGTCAAGAATAAGTGGCCGGTTTTTCGCCTTTGTAACTACTTTAGGTAACTGACCTGCTCCGTTCGGGTACACACTGTGGTAGGACAGAGATTGCAGATCCGGCAGCTTCTACCGTGCTAACCGAGGGAATTGTTACTTCGGGTGGGGGTAACGTGACTCACTCATCGGGGCCGACCGACCTCCTGGAGGAGTTGTGACTTCCGGGGGGACACTCCGCGCGCTCGTGGGCAACCGCGAGTTCCGCGGCATGTGGATCGGCTCGACGGTGTCGACCGTGGGCGACCAGCTCGCCGCCGTGGCGCTGTCCCTCCTGGTGTTCGAGCGCACCCAGTCGGCCGCGTGGACCGCCCTCACGTGGTCGCTGACGCTGTTCCCGCCGCTGATCTCGGGACCGCTGCTGGGCTGGGTCGCGGACCGCTTCCCGCGCCGCACGGTGATGGTCTGCTGCGCCTGGCTCCAGGCCGCGCTGATGGCGCTGATGGCCGTGCCGGGGATGCCGCTGTGGGTCATGATCGTGCTGCTGGTCGTGGTCCTGATGATCTCGTCGCCGTTCCTCGCGGCGCAGGAGGCGAGCCTGCCGTCCGTGCTGCCCGAGGACCGCTACGACGACGGCGTGGCGCTGTTCGGCACGTCGGTGGACGTCGCGCAGATGGCCGGCCTGGCCGCGGCGGGGTTCCTGGTCACCGGCGCCGGCTCCACCGTCGCGCTCGCGATCAACGCGGCGACGTTCGTGTGGGTGGCGATCCTGGTGCAGTTCTCGGTGCGGCACCGACCGGCCGCGGACCCGCTGGGCGCGCATCGGGACCCCGAAGGTCCGCGCGGCGCGTTCACGCTGCTGGTCACCGAGCCGCGGCTGCGCAGCCTGATGGGCATGCGGCTGCTGGCCGGGCTGGCCATGGTCCCCGAGGGGCTCGCCGTGCCGCTGGCGGCGAAGCTGGACGCGGTGTGGGCCGTCGGGCTCATCCTGGCCATCGAACCGGCCGCCAACGTGCTGGGCGTGGCCGTGCTGTTCCGGCTGGTGCGCGACCCCGCGAAGCGCGAGCGGCTCATCGGGCCGCTCGCCATCCTGTCGCTGGCCCCGCTGGTCATGTTCGCGCTGGACCCGAACCTGACGTGGACCATCGTCCTGCTGGTCATCGCCGGTATGGCCGGTGCGTACCACACGCCGGCGCGGTCGGCGTGGATGCGCATCCTGCCCGACGCGTACCGCGGTCGGGCGTACGGCATCGGCCGGGCGGCGCTGCGGTCCTCGCAGGGGGGCGGCATGGCCGTGGCCGGCGTCGTCGCGCACTCGATCGGGTCGGTCACCGCGACCATCGCGGGCGCGGGCGGCATCGGACTGCTCCTCGCGACCCAGGCGACCGTAGCCTGGAGGCGAGCGCGCTCCCGGCACGACCCGGAGGCGGTGGCGATCTGAAACGGAGCCATCACATATCGCGATTGTCAAACATGAAGGACCCCTCGGCTGCGGCCCGCTAGCCAGCGGGCACGTACGGTGAGCGTTCGGTCCGGGTTGGAGGGAAGGTGGCCTACATGTCGCGGTTGCGCATGGTGAACACCTCCTCGGAACGCGTCACGGACGCCGGCGCGCGCCCGCGAACGACGTTCGCCACGCGGTGCCGGTCAGAGGGCAGGGGGTCGTGGTGAAGAACAGTGTGACTGGCCAGGACGCTTCCAGGGCACTCGGCTCGGCCTCGATCCGGAACTGGGACATCTGGACGCTGCGGCCCGCCGCGTTCACCTACTTCTTCCTGGTCGAGTCGGCCGTGGCGGCGGTCTCCATCTGGCTGCTCACCACCCTGGGGAACGTGTCGGACGCGGACTGGCTGCGGTTCGGCGCGGTCATGTTCGCGATCACCGTGCACCTCATGATCGTCCGCCGCGCGGAGGAGTCCCGCCGCGACGAGTCGGCCGGTCCGCACATCGACCTCACGTCCGTCTGGACGTTCGCGGCGGCCATCGCGCTGCCCGGCGCGCTCGCCGTGCTGGCCACGATCTGGATGCGCATCCTGATCCAGCCCATCGCGCGTCGCCAGCCGTACCGGTTCGTGTTCTCCTCGGCGAGCATCCTGGGCGGCACGCTGCTCGCCTGGTTCGTCGTGCACATGTCCGGCCTGTCGCTGCTCTCGACCGGCCGCATCCTGCCCGACCTGGGCCTCGTGCTCGTGCTGATCGTGGCCGCGGTGGTCAACTGGGGCGCGCAGGGCATGAACATCGCCGTCGCGCTGAAGATCGTCACCCCGCACACCCGCATCAAGGAGTTCCTGGGCTCGCGGGCGGACAACATGCTGGAGCTGTCCACGCTCGGCGCGGGCGCCATGCTCGGCATGCTGATGACGACGCACTGGGTGGGCCCGCTGCTGCTGGTGTTCCCGGTGGTCCTGGTCAACTCGCTGCTCTACCGCGCCACCGAGCGCCGGGCCCACCTCGAACGGCTGCTGCGCGAGCAGGAGCAGCTCCAGGCGCGGCTGGCCGAGGACGCGCACACCGACTACCGGACCGGCCTGCTCAACACCAACGGCCTCGCCGAGTACGGCTCCCGGCTCGCCGAGCGCTGCCGGCGCGACGGGCAGCCGGTGACCGTGCTGGCCATCGACCTGGACCACTTCAAGCGCATCAACGACACGTGGGGCCACCCGGCGGGCAACGCGGTGCTGGCCGAGGTGGGCCGCATCCTGCGGGAGAAGCTGCGGCCGGGCGACGTGGCCGGGCGCGACGGCGGCGAGGAGTTCGTCGTGGTGCTCGCCGACACGGGCCTCGCCCAGGGCACGGCCATCGCCGAGCGGGTGCGCGAGGCGATCGGCGAGATGTCCGTCGTGACGACCGACAAGCACCGCAACACCGTGACGCTGCGGGGCCGCAACCTGCCGCTGACCGCCGACGGCCCGGAGGTGCGCGCCATCTCGGCGTCCATCGGCGTGGCCGTGCTGCCGGACAACGGCGACGCCCTGGCCGACGCGCAGCACTGCGCCGACGCGGCGCTCTACGCGGCCAAGGAGAACGGCCGCAACCAGGTCCGGGTGTCGGCGGGCGAGATCCGGCTGCTGCCCGCGCCGAGGCTGGACGCGCCGGCCGACGGGGCGCACGACCAGCGGGCGCAGGGGACGCGGGAGCAGGCCGAGGTCACCAGGTCCGCCTGAGGGCGGGGTGACCGGGTACCGGGAGGCCGGGCGCGGGGTGACCGGGGCGGGGCGTGCGCCATCGCCACCGCCGCCTCGGCTGCGGTGGTCCGGTGACGCCCACGACCGTCCCATGTGGCACTCGCTTCCGCGCGGCCCGGAGCTGGGCCAGGGTGCCCCTGGGAGGCGTCTACCCGTTTCGGGTGAACCCCAAACGTGTCACCGGACACGTTCCCTCGTTCGGCCCAGCACGCGGCACACGAGGTAGATCAGGAACGACAGGGCCGTGACGAACGCGCTCACCGGCACGCCCGGCGCGAGGGACAGCAGCATGCCGCCCAGCACGGACACCTCCGCGAACACCACGGCCAGCACGGTCGCCCGCAGCGGGCTGGCCGTGACGCGCGACGCCGCCGCGGCCGGGGTGATCATCAGCGACAGCACCAGCAGCGCGCCGACGAGCTGCACGCTCAACGCGGTCGCCACGCCCACCAGCACCGCGAACACGACGGCCAGCGTGCGCACCGGCACGCCCCGCGCGGTGGCCACGGCGGCGTCCACGCTCGCGAAGTGCAGCGGCCGGTAGATGACCGCGAGGACCGCGAGGACCGCCACCGACGCGCCGATGAGCAGCCACAGGTCCGTGGAGCCCACGCTCACGACCTGGCCGGTGAGCAGGCCGAACTTGTTCGCCGCGCGCCCCTTGTAGAGGGCGAGGAACAGCACGCCCAGGCCGAGCCCGAACGCCAGGATCGCGCCGATCACCGAGTCGCGGTCGGAGTCGCGCCTGCTCAGCAGCCCCAGCAGCAGCGCGGCGACGACCGACCCGGCCAGCGCGCCGTAGCCGACGCCGACGCCGAGCAGCAGGGCCGCCGCGCCGCCGGTGAACGCCAGCTCGCTCGTGCCGTGCACGGCGAACGCCATCTTGCGGGTCACCACCAGCGGGCCGAGGACGCCCGCCACCAGGCCCAGCACGGCGCCCGCGACCAGCATGTCGCGCACGAAGTCGTACCCCAGCAGCTCCGCCGTGAGCCGCCAGTCGAAGAAGTTCTCCATCAGTCCTCATCCGCCACGTGGTGCGGTCCGTCCTCGCACACGTGCTGCGCGCCGACCACGTGGACCTGGTCGCGCACGCGGACCACCTCGACGTTCGTGCGGTACAGCTCGGTCAGGGTCCGCGAGGTCATGACCTCGGCGGGCGTGCCGATCCGGAACCGGCCGTCCACCAGGTAGAGCACCCGGTCGACCAGCGGCAGGATCGGGTTGATCTCGTGCGTCACGAACAGCACGGCCGTGCCCGCGGACCGCCGCCGCGCGTCGATCAGGTCGCTGACCACGCGCTGGTGGGCGAGGTCGAGGGAGAGCAGCGGCTCGTCGCACAGCAGCACCTCGGGGTCGCCGACCAGCGCCTGCGCGACCCTGAGCCGCTGCTGCTCGCCGCCGGAGAGCAGCCCGATCGGCGCGTCGGCGTACCGGGTCGCGCCGACGGAGGCCAGCGCCTCGTCGACCCGCCGGCGCCGTTCGCGCCTGCCGCGCAGGCCCACGCCCCAGCCGTGGCCGTCGAGGCCGAAGCCGACGAGGTCGCGCCCGCGCAGGGTCAGCGTGGAGTCCAGGGCCCGCTGCTGCGGGACGTACCCGATGCGCCGGTTGCCGCCCGCCACGCGCACCGTGCCGCCGGACAGCGGCTGGAGGCCCAGCAGGACGCGGATGAGGGACGTCTTGCCGGAGCCGTTGGGGCCGAGCACGGCCACGAACTCGCCGGGCGCCACGTCGAGGTC
>NZ_JBPKJK010000277.1:0-6628 GCF_051756985.1 Saccharothrix sabaoui | reverse complement strand
CGGTCAGCGGGGCCCGGCGAGCGGGCTCCGGCGGGTGGGGCTTCGGCGGGTGGGGCTCCGGTGAGCGGGGCTTCAGCGGGTGATGTACGCCGGGGTGAACTCCACCGGCAGCGACTCCAGGCCGCGCATCCACACCGACTGCCGCCACACCAGCTCGTCCACGCCCACCGACAGCACCACGTCCGGCAGCCGGTCCAGCAGCACCTCCACCGCCGCCTTCGCGATCACCTCGGCGATCTCGGGCGCCGGGAACGGGCAGCGGTGCTCGCCGTGGCTGAACGACATCTGCGCGTGGTTGCCCGACGGGCCCGAGTGCTGGTCCGGCCGCACCTGCGGGTCGGTGTTGGCCGCCGCCAGCCCCATGATCACCAGGTCGCCCGGCCGGATGCGCTGCCCGCCCAGCTGGGTCGCCTGGGTGGCCCAGCGGCCGATGAAGTTCTGCGTGGGCGTGTCCTCCCACAGCACCTCGTTGAGCGCCTGCCCCGCGCTGCGCCGCCCACCGGACAGCGTGACGGCGAACCGGTCGTCGGTGAGCATCAGCCGCAGCGTGTTGCCGATCCAGTTGGACGTCGGCTGCTGCGCGGCGGCCATGATGACCAGCAGGTCCTTGGTCAGCTCGTCCTCGTTGAGGCCCGCCGGGTGGGCCAGCATCCGCGACGGCACGTCGGGGCCGGGGATGATCGCCTTGCGGCGCACCAGCTCCTGCATCGCCGCCGCGACCCGCACGTAGGCGGGGATCGCGTCCTCCCCGCCGTCCAGGGACGTCTGGAGGTCGCGCACCAGCCTCGGGATGTCCGCGTCGGGCAGCCCGAACAGCTTCGCCACGACCAGCCCCGGCATCGGGTGCGCGAACTGCGCCATCAGGTCGGCCTGGCCGGACACCACGAACTGGTCGATCAGCCCGTCGGCCACGTCCTCGCAGCGCTGCCGCAGCTCGAACTGGTCGATCTCGCCCAGCGCGTCGCTGATCGCCCCGGACCGGCGGCGGTGCTCGGCCCCCTCGGCGAACATCACCGACGGCTGGTGGCCGACGTACGGCATGAGCGACCAGTCCGGCGGGATGCGGTCCCACTGGTTCCAGCGGCGCGAGTCGCGCGCGAACACCTGGTCGTTGGTCAGCACGTGGTGCAGCTCGCGGTAGCCGATCACGTACCAGGCGGGGATGCCGCCCTCCAGCACCACCGGCGCGACGGGGCCGTGCTCGCGCCGCAGCTGCCGGTACAGCTCGGCGGGCTTCTGCCGGAACAGCGGCCCCTCCAGCGCCACGACGGGCTTGGCGTGCGCGGGGCACCCCGGCGGCGGTGCCCCGTGCGGCGGCGTCGGCGCGGTGAGGTCGGTCGGGTGCGTCACGGCGTGGTCTCCCTGGCGGAGGACAAGGCGAAGAGGTGGTTGACCAGCGCGACCAGGACGGCCTTGCTGGAGTCGCGCCGGCGCGCGTCGCAGTCGACCAGGGGGACGTGGGACGGCAGGTCGAGGGCGTCGCGGAGCTGGTCGAGCGAGTGGCGGGGACCGCCGAAGTCGTTGCGCGCCACGATGAACGGCGTGCCGTGGTGCTCCAGCCGGTCGATGGCGTACCAGGAGTCCTCGACGCGCCGCGTGTCGACCAGCACGACCGCGCCGAGCGTCCCGGCGAACAGCTGGTCCCACAGGAACCAGAACCGCTCCTGACCGGGCGCGCCGAACAGGTAGAGGACCAGCTCGTCGTCGAGGCTGATGCGGCCGAAGTCGAACGCGACCGTCGTGGTGGTCTTGGACCGCACGGCGTCGTTGTCGTCCACCCCGATCCCCGCGCTGGTCATCGTCTCCTCGGTGGACAGCGGCCTGATCTCGCTGACCGAGCGGACCATCGTGGTCTTGCCCACGCCGAAACCGCCGACCACGACGATCTTGAGGCCGTGGTGGGCGGTGGCGCGCAGCGGTTCGCGCGCCGCCGTGTCAGAGGTTCTGGAGTCCAATGAGCACCTGCTTCAGCAGTTCCGGGGAGGGGAGTTCGTCCGGCGTCCGGCGGTTCATCGGGTGGCGGGCGGTCACCACGCCGGCGTCCAGCAGGTCGCACAGCAGGATCTTCACGACGCTGACCGGCAGACCGAGGTCCGACGACAGCTCCACGACGGCGGTCGGGCGGCGGCACGTGCGCAGGATGCGGACGTGCTCGGACTGCATGCCCGGCGACGGCTCGCTCTCGCTGACGATCAGCGTCACCAGGTCGACCGACCCGGCGTCGACCCGGCTGCGCCCGCCGGTGATGGTGTAGAGGCGGTCCGGGTCCTCGTCGTCGAGGCGCGGGCTCATGCCGGTCGCGGGCTGTACGGGGCCTGGCGCGGCGGTGTCGACAGGTAGTCGCCCAGCTGCTCGACCAGCTCGTTCATGTTGTGGCCGATGACGCCCGCGTCGGCGTCGTCCGCGGCGACCACGGCCAGGTGGGCGCCCTGCCCGGCCTCGACGATGAACAGCAGGCCGCCGTGGAACTCGGTCATCGACTGGCGCACGCCGCCCGTGCCGTCGCCGAACTCGACGGACGCGCCGTAGGCGAGGCTCTGCATCCCCGAGGAGATGGCGGCGAGCTGGTCGGCCTGGTCCACCGAGAGGCCGCTGGTGCGGCACAGCTTGAGGCCGTCCTTGGACAGCACCAGGGCGTGGCGGGAGCCGGGGGTCCTGTCGAGGAGGTTCTCCAGCAACCAGTCGAGGTCGCGGTCGGTGGTGTTCATCCGGGCTGTCGGGGCCGCGGTCCTGGGCCTGCGCTGCCAGGGTGCGTGGCCCCTGCCTCCAATCCTGTCGGGGTGGTGCGGGGTGCGGGGGAGGGGGCGCGTGGTCCTCGGTCGCCTCAGGACGGCCAGTGGGGCGCCTCGCCGCGCAGCGGTTCGACCTCGTCGTGCGGGCGGGTGACCGGCTCGCCGAAGCCGCCGACGCCGGGGGCGTGGCCGAGGTCGAGGTCGACGTGTCCGGTGTCGACGCGGTCCAGGTCGAGGCGGTCGGTGCCGAGGTGGTCGGTGCGGGGGTGGTCGCGGTCGCCCGGGTCGTGCTCGTCCGCCCCGAGCGCGCCGGCCAGGGAGCCCTCGTGCTGGAACGCGTCGTGCTGGGGGCCGCCGTGGGGCGCGTTGTTCTGGGGCGCGTTGTTCTGGGGAGCCGTGTTCTGGGGGGCGCTGTTGTGCGTCGGGCGGCTCTCCGGGCGGGTCGCGTTGCGGAACGCGCTGAACCGGCTGCCCGCGTCCGAGCGGGACGGCGCGGGTTCGACCGGGCGGCGCGGCGCGCCGGGGAACGTGGAGCCGAGCGTGCTGCCGCGGTGGCGGCGGGGCAGCACGACCTGCTCGTCGGGGGTGTCCTGCTCGGGCACGTCGTCGGAGGTGTCGGCGGGCTGCGCGGCGGGCTCCTGGGGTGCGGTGGTGTGCTGGGGCGCGGTGAGCCGGTCCGGGACGTGCTGGGTGGGCAGGCCCAGGGACTCCAGGGTCGCCAGCGCGGGCTCGAAGGCCGGCGCGCCGACCTCGGCGGGCGGGGCCGCGGAACGGCGCCGGCCGCCGCCGCCCTGCCGGGGCTCGGTGATCAGGGTGCGCGGGATCATCACGACGACGCCGGTGCCGCCGCGCGAGGACGGCCGGAACGACACGGTGAGGCCGTGCTTGCGGGCGAGCCTGCCGACGACGGCGAGGCCGAGCCGGGTCCCGGACAGGCCGGTCAGGTCCAGCGACTCGCCGGACACCAGCCGCTCGGCGCGGCGCAGCGCCAGGTCGCCCATGACCAGGCCGCCGTCCTCGATGGTGACGACGACGCCCGCCTGCACCTCCTCCACGTAGACGTGGACCTGCTCGGAGGGCGGGGAGAAGTTGCACGCGTTGTCGACCAGCTCGGCGAGTGCGTGCATCACGCCCTCCGCGGCGTAGCCGACGACGGCCGACGAGCTGGCGGAGTGCGTGCGCACGCGCTGGTAGGCGCTGACCCGGCCGACCGCGCCGCGCAGGATCGACTCCATGACGATCGGCTTGGTCCAGCGCCGGCCGGAGCGCGAGCCGGTGAGCACGGCGATGCTGTCCGCGAGGCGACCGGCCTGGGCGGTGCTGTGGTCGAGCTTGAGCAGGTCGCCGAGCACCTCCTCGCTGTGCCGCTCCTCCATCTCGCGCAGGTCGGCCAGCATGCTGGTGGCCAGGGCCTGCATCCGGCCGGCGGCGTTGCCGCACGCGGCCATCGCGGCGGACCGGGTGCGCTCGCCCCGGCCGACCTCCTCGGCGAGGGTGCGCAGCACGCGCTCGTGGTGGGGGTTGACCGGCAGTTCGACCTCGGTGAGCGCGGTCTGCGGGGCCGAGCCCGCGCGCAGCCGTTCGACGAGGGCGGGCGCGAGCCGGTCGGCCAGGTCGGCGGCCTCGGCGGCCACCAGGTCGGCGCGGTCGCGGAAGTGGTGCGCGACGGTCCGCTGGCGCACCGCGGCGGTCACGGCGACGACGAGCGCGAGCGCCGCCGCGCCGGCGCACCCGCCGACGAGGAGCCGCGCGTGCTCCGGTGCGGCGAGCACCGCCCACGCGACCAGGCCGCCTGCGACGACCAGCGTGCTCACCGCGGCGAGGACGGCGGGTCGCGCCGGAGGTCCCGTCGGGGAATCGCTGGACGGGGTGTGTGCTGACATCAATCAGGTCCTCGCGGGCGATCGGGGGACATGCGTGCGCGCTTTCGCGACGGTGTTCTACACCATTGCCGGCGGTGGGAAGAAATGCCCTGTTGTTTTCGGTCCTCGTCGGCCCGACCGGGTGATGATCGGCGGTCGTCGACTCCCGGGCCGCGCGGCGGGGTTAGCCTGCCGACCGCCGTCCGGACTGTCAAGACTCGGCAGGAACGTTCACCCGTGTGTACGCCGATCAGCGCAGTGGGCGAACAAAACCGCAGGTCAGAGGCTAAGTGAACGAATCCGGTAGCGAATGTGAGGAACGTACTGATTCGCTCTCCGTATTGGCGTTGCTCTGTTCGTGGTACAAGGTGCGGTGTTTGCGCTGATGGGAGCGTATTCGCGCATTTCGTGCAACTGGGCGGCGCGGGTCGGCGGCGAGACCGCATTTGCGCGGCGAAGGGGTGTCGCCCCGGGTTCGCCGACCGCGTCCGCCGCCGTGCCGGTCCGGTGCGCGGGTCGCGCCGGAGGAGGGGTGACCGGCCTGCTCAGGGACTTGCGGTACCCCGATTATGAATGATCATGCACCGTGGTGCATACTTCTACCGTGTCCAAGGTGCTGACTTCACTCCCCGCCGGCGAACGCGTCGGCATCGCCTTCTCCGGCGGTCTCGACACTTCGGTGGCGGTCGCGTGGATGCGTGAGAAGGGGGCGGTGCCGTGCA
The DNA here is from genome assembly GCF_051756985.1 of Saccharothrix sabaoui. Lineage (NCBI taxonomy): Bacteria > Bacillati > Actinomycetota > Actinomycetes > Pseudonocardiales > Pseudonocardiaceae > Saccharothrix > Saccharothrix sabaoui. The sequence goes on along the minus strand of NZ_JBPKJK010000277.1, from coordinate 1,312 downwards.
CGTACACCGCCGACATCGGCCAGTACGACGAACCGGACATCGACTCGGTGCCCGGTCGCGCCGAGGCGTACGGCGCGGAACTGGCCCGCCTGGTCGACTGCCGCGCGGCGCTGGTGGAGGAAGGGCTGGCCGCGCTCGCGTGCGGCGCCTTCCACATCCGCTCCGGCGGTCGCACCTACTTCAACACAACCCCGCTCGGCCGGGCCGTGACCGGCACCATGCTGGTGCGCGCCATGCTCGACGACGACGTGCAGATCTGGGGCGACGGCTCCACCTACAAGGGCAACGACATCGAGCGGTTCTACCGCTACGGCCTGCTGGCGAACCCGTCGCTGCGGATCTACAAGCCGTGGCTGGACGCCGACTTCGTCCACGAGCTGGGCGGTCGCACCGAGATGTCCGAGTGGCTGCTGGCGCGCGACCTGCCGTACCGGGCCAGCACCGAGAAGGCGTACTCGACCGACGCGAACATCTGGGGCGCGACGCACGAGGCCAAGTCGCTGGAGCACCTCGACACCGGCATCGAGATCGTCGAGCCGATCATGGGCGTCAAGCACTGGGACCCGTCCGTCGAGATCTCCCCCGAGGACGTGACGATCGGCTTCGAGCAGGGCCGGCCGGTGTCCGTCAACGGCAAGGAGTTCGGCTCCCCCGTCGACCTGGTGCTGGAGGTCAACGCGGTCGGCGGCCGGCACGGCATGGGCATGTCCGACCAGATCGAGAACCGGGTCATCGAGGCCAAGAGCCGCGGCATCTACGAGGCGCCGGGCATGGCGCTGCTGCACGCCGCCTACGAGCGGCTGGTCAACGCGATCCACAACGAGGACACGCTGGCCGCCTACCACACCGAGGGCCGCAAGCTCGGCCGGCTGCTGTACGAGGGCCGCTGGCTGGACCCGCAGGCGCTGATGGTGCGCGAGTCCCTCCAGCGCTGGGTCGGCACGGCGGTCACCGGCGAGGTGACCCTGCGCCTGCGGCGCGGTGACGACTACTCCATCCTGGACACCACCGGCCCGGCGTTCAGCTACCACCCGGACAAGCTGTCCATGGAGCGCACCGAGGACTCCGCGTTCGGCCCGGTCGACCGCATCGGCCAGCTGACCATGCGCAACCTCGACATCGCCGACTCCCGCGCCAAGCTGGAGCAGTACGCCGTGCTGGGCCTGGTCGGCAGCAGGCAGTCGACGCTGATCAACACCTCGCAGGTGACCCCGACCAAGCTCATCGGCGCGATGCCCGAGGGCGGCGCCGAGGCCATCGCCTCCCGGGGCCGGGTCGCCGACGACGAGCTGCTCGACCACGCCGCCATGGA
>NZ_JBPKJK010000276.1:0-6672 GCF_051756985.1 Saccharothrix sabaoui | reverse complement strand
ATGAATGGGTGACGCCGGACGGCGGCTGCCGGCCGACTTGATCGTTCAGGCGACCTCACCCGTTCCGGACCGCCCGGTCCGGTCAGCGATGCGGTCGGTGGCCCCGGTCGGCGGTCCCGGTCGCCCGTTCCGGCCGGCGGCCGGTCAGCCCGTGCCGCGGACGAACGCCCACGCGCTGCGGTTCACCGTGTCCTCGATCCCGGTGAAGCCCTCCGGCGGGCTCAGCGCCTCCTCGATGAAGTCGAGGTCCGGGTCGTCCGCCGTGCCGCCGACGCCGTCCGGCCCCACCGCGAACATCACGGCCGGGTTGCCGCCCGGGTCCATCAGGCCGTGCGCGTCGTTGCGCCCGTTGGTGTGCCAGCTGCCCGACATGTGCCCGACCTCGTGGCTGGTGATGTTGCCGACCGCGCGGCCGACGAACGCCACCCGGTCGCTGCCCGGGCGCAGGTACGTGTTCAGCGACACCGCCGGCCCGGCCGGGTCGCTGATCCGGTCGAGCAGCACCAGCGAGGTCTCCTCCCGGCCGAAGTTGCCCGCGTCGATGGACTGCGCGATGCCGACGGTCTGGATGCCGGACTCGGCGACGGTGCCGCCGACGACGACCCGGCTGACGTTCGGCTGCCCCCACGGGTCGGCGTGCTCGCGGCTGTTGAGGACGCGCAGCGCGAACCTCGGGTTGGTGCCCCTGGCGATCAGGTCGCGCTCCAGGTTCTCGCGCACGGTCGCGGTGATCACGCCGGCCAGCGCGCGCTCGTCACCCGCGGTGAGGCCCCACCGCGGCAGGAAGGCCGACAGCGGGGACAGGTCCCGGATGCCGCCGCCCCCGCCGTAGATCGACGTGTTCACCCTGGCGCCGTCGAAGTCCAGGAAGATCGTGTGCACGTCGCCGCGCGGCGCGGTCTCCGTGCCGGGGCGGAACACTTCGAGGTCGACCTCGTACGCGCCCTCGCCCGCCACCACGCCGAGCGCGTACCGGCCGTCGCGCGGGGCGACGAAGTCCACGACGGCGTTGCCGCCGCCGGGCATCGGCGAGTCGACGGCGAAGAGGGACGTGAGGTCCTGCGAGGAGCCGAACACCTCGCGGCCGGCCGGGTCGTGCACCGCCAGCCGCGTCCCGCCGCCCGTCACGGACGCGCCGAGCACGTCGCCCGCGCGCAGGTCGAACGAGAAGTGGTCGGCGTCGCCGCCGGGTCCGCTGGTGATCCGCAGTTCGTACGGCCCTTCGGTGCCCACTCCGTTGCCGGTCCCGGGCGTGGTGGCGTCGCGCGGCAGCAGGAACGGGTCCGACCCCACCGCGAGGTAGGCGGTCGTGCCCGCCGGGACCTCGAAGGCGAGGGCGGAGTCGGTCGAACCGGCCGTGTCGCCGTTGCCCGCGACCGCGACGCCCGCGGCGTCGTACACCACGAGGAACGTGTCGAGGTCGCCGGTCGGCGTGGACGTCCGGGCCTCGAACGCCAGCCCGGACGCACCTCCGTCGAGCCGGTGGAAGTCGACGTCGCCCGTGCCGTCGCCGGCGCTGCCGTACGGGCCGTCGCCGATCGTGCCGGTGGTGCGCAGCGCCGCGCGGACGCCGCCGATGCCGGTGTCGCCCGCGAGGCCGATCGCGTCGTCGGTCTCGGCGAACGGCGGCAGCACCGGGATGCTCGCGTCGACCTTGAGGTCACCGCTGAGCGCGACCTTCGGGTTGGCGCGGCGGCCGGTGCCGAAGCCGGCGATGTGCTCGGCGGTCGCGGGCGTGTCGTTCGCGCCGTTGGCGCCGACCGGTTCCGCCTCCCGGTACGGCAGGGGCGCCGGTGCGGCGGCGCGGCGGGCACCCGCCCGCACCTGCGCCTTCGCCTCGCGGTCGCGGGCGACGTCCAACGGGTCGGCCCCGGCGGGGTCCGACGGGAACATCAGCAACGGGTCGGTCCGGACGACCGGCACCGCCCCCGGTTCCGCCGCGGCGGCCGGCAGCCCGCCCAGCAGGAGCGTGGCGGCCGCCCCCGCGGCCAGCACGCCCGATAAGCGCTTGTCCATGTGCTTCCCCCTCGGTGTACGAGCGTCCAGACAAGCGCGTAGGCGTGATCGACGTCGCCGTTCGGCCGAGGTTGGCCCATTCGTCCTAGTCGCTCGTCCCGGTCGTTAGAGGGTTCGAGTCGAACTTTCGACGGAGTTGTCGAACCCCCCTTCGCTCTCCATCCTCGACCCGGACGACCACCGGGGATCGTGACGAAGGGTGCCGGGAGACATGAGGACCAGGTTCGCCGCCATCGGTGCGGCGCTGCTCGTCGTCGCGGGCTTCGGGACGACCGGTTTCGGGGTCGCCGAGCCGCCGCGGGCCGGTGCCGCGGTGGGGCTGCACGTCAGCGGGACGCGGGTCGTCGAGGCCGGTGGGCAGCCGTTCGTGATGCGCGGCGTGAACCACCCGCACGTGTGGTACACCGGGCGGACCAGTTCGTTCGCCGACGTCAAGGCGCTGGGCGCGAACACCGTCCGGGTGGTGCTGGGCAGCGGCAAGCGGTGGGGGCCGTCCACGGACACGGCCGCCGTGATCGCGCTGTGCAAGCAGAACCGGTTGATCTGCGTGCTGGAGGTGCACGACACCACCGGCTACGGCGAGGAGGGCGCGGCGGCGTCGCTGGACGAGGCGGCCGACTACTGGATCGGCCAGAAGGCCGCCCTGGTCGGCCAGGAGGACCACGTCGTGATCAACATCGGCAACGAGCCGATCGGCAACGTGAACGCGGCCCAGTGGACCGCCGCGACCGCCGACGCGATCAGGAAGATGCGCGCCAACGGGTTCCAGCACCTGCTGATGGTCGACGGCCCGAACTGGGGCCAGGACTGGCAGTACGTCATGCGGGACAACGCGCAGACCGTCCTGGACGCCGACACCGCGCGCAACACCGTGCTGTCGATCCACATGTACTCGGTGTTCAACACCGCCTCCAGCATCACCGACTACCTCGACCGCTTCCGGGCCAACGGCTGGCCGCTCGTCATCGGCGAGTTCGGCTGGAGGTTCGCCGCGAACGAGGTGGACCACGAGACGATCCTGAGCGAGGCGCGGGAGCGGGGGCTGGGCTACCTGGCCTGGTCGTGGAGCGGCAACACCGACCCGGTCCTGGACATGGCCACCGACTTCGACCCCGCCCGGCTCACCACCTGGGGTCAGCGCATCTTCAACGGCGCCGACGGCATCAAGGCCACCGCCAGGGAGGCCGCCGTCTACGGCGGCACCCAGCCGACCACGACCACCACGACCACCACGACGACCACCACGACGACCACCACGACCCCGCCGGGCGGACCGACCTGCACCGCGACCTACCGGGTCGTCAACCAGTGGCAGGGCGGTTTCCAGGCCGAGGTCGAGGTCACCGCGGGGAACTCGGCGACCAGGGGTTGGATGGTGTCGTGGACGTTCCCCGACGGCCAGGCCGTCACCAACGCCTGGAACGCCGCCGTCACCAGCTCCGGCTCCTCCGTCACGGCGCGCAACGCGGCCTACAACGGCGTCCTCGCCGCCGGCGCGAGGACCTCGTTCGGCTTCACCGGGTCGTCGCGCACCGCCAACGGCAGTCCCGCGCCCACCTGCGCGGCGAGCTGACCGGTGCGGGGGACGTCCCCCGCACCGGTCACCCGGGCCGTCAGGCGTTCGGGTCGAACGGGATGCCGGCGGGCTTGGCCTGCGACAGGTTGTGGGCGAACGCGCCGTCCTTGATGGCCAGGCTCGCGCTGCCGAAGTTCGCGTTCACCAGGATGTCGCGGATGCCGGCGGGGAAGCGGTCCCAGCTGACCAGGTCCGGGTACTGCCACGCGCCGTAGTGGTTCTCCGGCGGCTCGTTCGCGCTCGCGAGGCGGAAGCAGTGCGTGCCCAGGCCGTCCTTGTGGTAGACGACCTTGGGGTGCGTGCCCTCCCAGGCGACCTGCGAGCGCGGGTACGTCGAGTACCTGCCGTGCGCGGAGGTCGAGACGTACTGCGCCTGGTCGTTGTTCACCCACACGACGACGTGCTCGATGTCGTGGCGGTGGCCGCAGCAGTCGATGCCCGGCACGGCCTGGTCCTTCTCGAAGTACAGGTCGTAGAGGTAGGCGCACCAGCCGTTGTTGCACTTGGAGCGCGAGTACGAGTTGGTGTTGTCCAGGTCGGACCGGTCGCGGCAGTTGCCGTTGAGGGCGCCGGAGTTCTTCAGCCCGGTGGCCAGGGCGCCGGTCGGCGAGATGGCCGGGGTCGGGTAGCAGCCGTCGGTGTCGTAGTCGAACGCGGGCTGCCACTTGGCGTCGGCCTCGGCGGCGTTGCCCGGCAGCGCGGGCGGCGGGTCGGCCCACGCCGCCCCCGGCACGAGCACCGCGAGCAGGGTGGCGCCCAGCAGCGCACCCGCGAGTCTGGCGGCGGTCCGCCCGCCGCGGGGCGTGCTCCGGCTGTGGTCCGTCATCTGGGCGGTCACGACGACCATGCCCTCCATCCGGTGTCGAGTGGCGCGGGTGGCGGCGGCTGCCGGCCGGTGTCGCGGAGGCCACCGACCGGCTCAGAGGTTCCCGGCAGGGGGTCGGCGCGGTCAACCCGCCGTTGGTCGCCCCTCGGCGAACAGGCGGCGAACACCAGCCGGCCACCCCGCCGGCGGCTCGCCACGAAGCACCGACCGTACGCACGGGCCAGGTGGAGGTAGCCGGTGGGCTGGTCGGAGCAGTAGCGTCGAAAACGTGTCGGAACGGGACGAAGTCGTCGCCGGGCGGTATCGGCTGGTGGAGTTGGCCGGGCGCGGGGCCAGCGGGGTCGTCTGGCGGGCTCGTGACGAGCGGCTGGGACGGATCGTCGCGGTGAAGTTCCTCGGCGCGCCCGACGCACCGGGGGCCGTGGAGCGGATCGTGCGGGAGGGGCGCGTCGCCGCCCGGCTCAGGCACCCGCACGCGATCACCGTGCACGACGTCGTCGAGCACGGCGGCAAGCCGTGCCTGGTGATGGAGTACCTGCCGGCGCGGACCCTGGCCGAGCTGGTCGACGAGCGCGGACCGCTGCCGGAGGAGCTGGTGGCGGGCGTCGGGTGGCAGGTCGCGTCGGCGCTGGCGGCGGCGCACGCGGTGGGGATCGTGCACCGGGACGTCACCACGTTCAACGTCCTGCTGACCGACGACGGCACCGCGAAGATCGTCGACTTCGGCGTCGCGCGGGCCATCGGCGAGGGCACGGTGACCGACGCGCGGCTCGTCGTCGGCACACCCGCGTTCCTCGCGCCGGAGGTGGCGGCGGGGGAGGAGGCGGTGTTCGCCTCGGACGTGTACTCGCTCGGCGCGACGCTCTACGCGGCACTGGAGGGGCACCCGCCGGTCGGGACGACGGACAACCCGTACGCGCTGCTCAGGAGGGTGGTGGAGGGGCAGGTGCCGCCGCTGCGCTTCCCCGGCCCACTGGGAGAGGTGCTGGCCCGCGTGCTGCGCCGCGACCCGGCGGAACGGCCGACGATGGCCGAGACGCACGCCCTGCTGGACGACGTCGTGTCGGGCCGACCCCTGCCCGGCGGACCCCCCGCTGACGAGACCTGGCACGACGAGTCCCGGCACGACGAGTCCCGGCACGACGGGTTTCCGCTGGACGAGCCGACGGACGACGGGCCGGTGGGTGACGGGCCGGTGGGCGACGGTGCGCGCCCGGTCAGCGACACCCGGCCGCTCCCCGCGCCGCCCGCCGAGCCGGTTCGCGAGCCGGTCCGCGTGCCCTGGCGCAGGGTCGCGTCCGTCGCGGGTGCCGCCGTGCTGCTCGCCGCCGGGGTCGCGATCGGCGTCTCCCTGGGCGCCGGCGACCCGGCCGACCCGGCCGACCTGGCGGGTCCCGCGCCGGGCACCACCACGACCGCCGCCACCACGACGACCACGACCCCACCGCCGCCGCCTCCGTCACCCGACTGCACCGCCCGCCTGGACGTCACCAACTCCTGGCCGGGCGGCTACCAGGCGCAGGTGACCGTGCGCAACGCCGGCGCGCGGGCGCTCGCCGGGTGGACCGTGACCTGGCCCCAACCGGAGGGCCACGCGATCAGCAACCTCTGGAACGGCACGCTCACCACGGGCGCCGGTTCGGTGACGGTCGCCAACGCCGACCACAACGCCGAGCTGCCCGTGGACGGCTCCACCGCGTTCGGCTTCACCGCGAACGGCCCCGGCACGCCGCGCCTGGACGTCACCTGCGCGTCCGGCGGCTGAACCGCGACGGGTAAAGTCGTCGGCGTGGGGCAGGGCGCGGCGGACATCGGGGTCTTCTACGACGGTACGTGGTTCGCGTACCTGAGCGACTTCTACGCCACGGTGCACCCCCGCGCCGCGCGGATCGCCCTCGACGGCTTCCACGACGCGGTGCGCTGGTACGTCCACGCCGAGACCGGGCGCGCCCTCGACGACTGCCGGCTGCGCGAGGCGCACTACGTGCGCGGGCGCATCGAGACGCCGGCCACGTCCTTCGACGCCGTGCTGGCCGCCGCCGGGATCGTCCGCCACGACCTCCCGCTGCACGGCGGCAAGGAGAAGGGGGTGGACGTCCACTTCGCACTGGAGGTGTGGGAGCGGGCCACCGCCGTGCCGCTCCAGTGGGTCGTCCTGGTGACCGGCGACGCCGACTTCGCGCCGCTGGCGACCCGGCTGACCGCCCGCGGCGTCCGCGTCCTCGTGCCGGTCGTCGACGCGTCCTGGCCGGTG
>NZ_JBPKJK010000275.1:0-6725 GCF_051756985.1 Saccharothrix sabaoui | reverse complement strand
CCCGTCGCGCTGTCGGGGCACACTCGGCCGGGTGACGGAGGACCCCGCGAGGACTGCCGCCCTGTACGACGCCGTCAACGGGTGGGACGCGTCCGACGACTTCTACCTCGACCTGGTGCTCGCAGCCGACGCCGTGCTGGACGTCGGCTGCGGCACCGGCGCGCTGCTGCACGCCGCCCGCGTCGCCGGGCACGCCGGCCGCCTCGTGGGGCTGGACCCCGACCCCGACTCCCTGGCCCTGGCCCGCCGGTACGACGGCGTGGAGTGGCTCGCGGGCGACCTGCGCACGACCGCGTTCGACGGTGGCTTCGACCTCGTCGTGATGACGGGGCACGTGTTCCAGTTCTTCCTCACCGACGACGAGGTGCGCGCGCAGTTCGCCGCGGTCCACCGGGCGCTGCGGCCGGGCGGGCGGTTCGCGTTCGAGACGCGGGACCCGGGCGCGCGGGCGTGGGAGCGGTGGACGCCCGAGAACGGCGTCGACGTCACCGGCGAGAACGGCGAGCGGGTGCGCGTCGAGCACCGGGTGGCGAGCGTGGCGGACGGGCTCGTGCGGTTCAGCGAGACGCACAGCAGCCCGGACTGGGCCGAGGACGTCGTGGACTGGGCCACGCTCCGGTTCACCACCGCCGAGCAGGTGGACGCGCTGCTCGGCGGAGCCGGGTTCGAGGTGGCCGAGCGCCACGGCTGGTGGGACCGCACGCCGCCGACCGCGACCAGCCGGGAGATCATCACCGTCGCCCGGCGCCCCTAGCCGCACGCGGTCGCGGCTGTGTGGTCGCGGGTTACACGGTCACCCACTCGGTGACCACGGTCGTGCCGTCGATCTCGCACCGCAACCGCACCGGTCCCGCGGGCGGCGGGCCGAGCAGGAACATGCCCACCTCGTCCAGCTCCGCCTCCTCGACCGGCCCGGTCGCCGTCAGCAGCACCACCCGACCCGGCCGCGCGGGCAGCACCTGGCCGGCGACACCCACCTCGGTCACCTCGACCTGCACCGACACGCCCACCGCGTCGAACACGAGCTGCCGCGCCGTCTGCGCCGCCCGCGCCCGGGTCGCCAGCTCGCCGTCCAGCACCGAGTCGTAGCTGGTCAGCGCGATCAGCTCGGCGTCGACCGTCCGCCAGCTCCACGCCGCGCGCGCCGCCTCCCGGATGTGCTCGGGCACGTCCGCCTGCTCGTCGAGCGCCGCCTTCAGGTCGCGCAGCAGCGCGTCATCGCTTTCCCACCCCGGATCGACCATCGACACCGACCACACCTCCTCCACCCGGTCTCGGGCTGAACAGCCGGTACACCGCGGGTGTCTTCCGCAGCTTGTCCAGGCACCTGATGCGGGTGGGCCCGATGCTGCCCACCGGCATCGCCAACTCCTCGCTGACCGCCGCGTAGCTCGGCGGCGGGTCCGCCATCAGCTTCGCCAGCAGCACGCGGCACTGCTCGGGCAGGGCGCGGAAGCCGTCGCGCAGCGCCTGGAGCCGCTGCGACGCCTCCATCTCCTCGTCCAGGTCCGCGACCGCGTCCACCGGGCTCGCCGGCTCGTCCTCGGACAGCGGGTCGTACGGCTGGAGGCGCTGCTGCACCCGCAGCACGCGCAGGCACTCGTTGCGGGTGGTCGTGGCGATCCAGCCGGGCAGGGCGTCGGCCTCCCGCAACCGGCCGATCTGCTCCACCAGGCGCAACCACACCGTCTGGTTGACGTCCGCGGCGTCCGCCGGTCTCAGCCGGTGCCGGTAGATCACCGACAGCACCAGTGGCGTGTACCGGTCGATGATCTCGTGCCAGGCGTGCTGGTCCCCGTCCGCTGCGGCGCCCACCAGCGCGCCGATCGGCCCTGCAGGGGTCACGTCCCCTCCTCCTGTCCAGGGGGTGCCGCGCCTGCGCCCCGGCGTGCGCCGGGACGGGCCCGCGCCGGGTCCGGGACATCGGATTCATCGCTGCCACGTACTACGGAGCAACCATGCCGTCTCCAGATACGACTAGTCCACGAAGACACCGTATCCGGGGAAGAACTCGGCCTTCCCGACGAGCAGCTCGTCGCGGGCGGCGGCGGCCGACACCCCCCGGGTCGTCATCGTCTCGGCGATGCGGCCCGCCACGTGCGGCGCGGCGAACGAGGTGCCCAGCCAGTAGGCGAACCGGTCGTAGACCTCCGCGGGCAGGCCCGACAGCACCCAGCGGCCCTTGAGGAACGTGCTGGTCCGGTTCCCGACCGCGCACGCGTCCACCCAGTGGCCGTGGTTGGAGTAGCACGCGGGCGAGCGCGAGCCGTCACGCTCCTGGGCGACCCCGGCGACCGCCGTGACCCCGCCCAGCGCGGCGGGCCAGCTCGGCCTGGTCGTGCCCTGGTTGCCGGCCGACGCCACCACCACGACGTCGGCGGGCAGCTGCGCGAGCGCCCGGCGCACCGGCTCGGAGGCCACGTCGTCCTGCGTGAAGCACCCCATCGAGATGTTGACGACGTGCACCCGCTCGTCGAACGACGCCACCGCCCGGGCGAAGTCCTCCTCGGTGCCCAGGCCCGACGGGTCCAGCGCCCGCTCCGGGTCGATCCGCACGCCCGGCGCGGCCTGCCGCACCACGCCCGCCACGAACGTGCCGTGCCCGCCCTCCGGGGCGAACACGTCGTCGTGCGCGTAGGCGGCGTCCACCTCGTCGGCGCGGGGCGTGAACGCGCCCTTGAGCCACAGCGGGTGGTCGACGCCCGCGTTCGCGGAGATGCCCGTGTCGACGACGCCGACGGTGACGCCCTTGCCGCGGCCCAGCGCGGTCTTGTCCGGGTCCGCCAGCGGCGCGGCCACCTGGGGCGGCACGCCGGGGTGCCCGTGCATGTTGCCGCCGTGGCCGACCAGCACGTGGTGCGGCTGGACGAACGGAGTCCGCTCACCGGGCCACTGCTGGGGGTCGCGCAACAGGCGCACGATCGCCGGGATGTCGTCGGAATTGCGCGGCAGGACCAACCGGCTCATACCGGCGAAATCACGTCCGCGTTCGGTGACGATGTTGTTCTGCGCCAGTTTCCGGACGACCCGGTCGAGGTCCTGGGGAATGGTCAACAGCTCACGGGCGACGAACAGGAACTCGCGTCCGCGCTCGGCGTGCAGCCGGAAATCCTGGTGTTCCCTGATCGACAGGTCGAAAGCCTGGCCGTAAAGCTCCGCACGATTCGATGGTTGGGACACCACGGCCTCACAGCAGCGTCGACGGAGGTGCGAGCTTGATCAAGCTACCACAGGGGACTTGGTAATAAGGTGGGTTCCGTGGGAGGGGAATCCGCCGCAGCGGCACTGGAGGCCCGGCAGCGGGACCCGCGCGCGGCGATCGGGATGGGCCGTTCGGCGCTGCGGGCCGCGCGCCTTTCCGGCGACGCCGAGGAGGAGTCGACCGCCGAACGCGCCATCGGCCTGTCCCTGCGCGAACTGCACGACTTCGAGGGGGCGCTGCGGCACCTGCGCCGCGCGGTCCGCGTCGCCGAGGGCGCGGGTTCCGCCCGGCTCGCCGCGCTGGCCCGGGTGAGCCTCGCGTTCGTGCTGTCCAACACCGGCCGCCACGCCCAGGCGCTGCGCGCGGTCAACGAGGCACTGGACGTCCTCGACGGCCCCGACGCCGACATCGCCCGGATGCAGCGCGGCCTCGTGCTGCACTACCTGTGCCGCTACGACGAGGCGCAGCGCGAGTACAACGCGGCCATCGACGCCGCCCGCCGCACCGGCGACCGGCTCGGCGAGGCCCGCGCCCGCAACAACCGCGGCCTGCTGCGCGCCTACACCGGCGGCCTCAAGGCGGCCGACGAGGACTTCGACCGCGCCGCCGCGCTCTACCGGTCGCTCGACCTGGAGCTGGCCGTGGCCGACGTGCGGTGGAACGCCGGGATCTCCGCCACCCGGGCGGGTGACGTGCCGCGCGCCCTGACGATGTTCGCCGAGGCCGAGCGCGAGTACCGGCGGCTGGCCGTGCCCCGGCCCGCGCTGCTGATCAACCGGCTGGAGCTGCTGGTGTCCGTGCCGCTGCTGGAGGAGGCCCGCGCGGCGGCCGACCGGGCGCTCGGCGAACTCGGCGGCGACCTCGTGCTGGCCCGCTCCGAGGCCCTGTTCTACCGGGCCCGCGTCGCCCTGCTGGAGGGCGACCTGGAGCGCGCCGTGGAGATGGCCGCCGCCGCGCGCGGGGGCTTCCGGCGCGAGCGCCGCGAGGTGTGGGAGGCGGGCGCCCGGCACGTCGAGCTGCGCGCCGCCTACCTCAGCGGGCAGCGCACCCGCGGCCTGGTGACCGCGCTCGTGCGCGTCGCCTCCCGGCTCGACGCGTTCGGCTGGCGGATGGCCGGGCTGGAGGCCCGGGTCGACGCCGCGCTCGTCGCCCGCGACCTCGGCGACCGCCGCCGGGCCGTGGCCGAGCTGACCACCGCGGGCGCGGCCCGGCGCGGCGGCACGGCGGCGCACCGCGTGCAGGGCTGGTACGCCGAGGCGCTGCGCCGCGACCTGCTCGGCAACGCCCGGGGCGCGCAGATCGCGCTGCGCCGCGGCCTCGCGCTGCTCGACGAGTACCGCGTGTCGCTCGGCGCGGTCGAGCTGCGCGCCTCCAGCGGCGCGCAGGGCAAGGCGCTCGCGTTCGAGGGGCTGCGCACGGCCGTCGCCGGCGGCCACGCCGGGCGGGTGCTGTCGTGGGCTGAGGCGTGGCGCGCGGGCGCCATGCGGATGACCCCCGCCCGCCCGCCGGAGGACTCCGGGCTCGCCGACGCCCTCGCCGAGCTGCGCGCGATCACCGCCGACCTGGAGACCGCGCTGCTGGCCGGCAAACCGTCCGCCGCGCTGCGCCAGCGCCAGGTGCGCGGCGAGCAGCGCGTCCGCGACCTGACCCGGCAGACCAGCGGCGGCGGAGCCGTGTTCAAACCGCCCGCCGTGCGCGACCTCGCCCAGGCGCTGGGGGAGCGGGCGCTCGTCGAGTACGTCGACCACGACGGCGACCTGCTGGCCGTCGTCGTCGCCGGGGGCCGCGCCTCGCTGCACCGGCTCGGCCCGCTCGACGGCGCGCTGCGCGAGGTGCGGCTGCTGCGGTTCGCCCTGCACCGGCTCGTCACCCTGCCCGACCACCTCGACAAGACCGCCGTGCGCGGCGGCGCCGACCACACCGCCCGGCTGCTCGACACCCGCCTGCTCGCGCCGCTGCGCCGCCGCCTCGACGACCGGCCCCTCGTGCTCGCGCCCACCGGCCTCCTCGGCGGCCTGCCCTGGTCGGCGCTCCCCGGCTGCCGGGGGCGGTCCGTCACCGTCGTGCCCTCGGCGACCGTGTGGCTGCGCGCGGCGCTGTCGTCGGCGGCCCCGCACGACCGGGCCGTGCTCGCCGCCGGCCCCCGGCTGCCCGCCGCACCCACCGAGATCGCCGCCATCGCGCCGCTCGCCGGCGAGGCCACCGTGCTGGTGGGCGCGGACGCGACGGTCGACGCGGTCGCCGCGGCCATGGACGGCGCGCCCCTGGCGCACGTCGCCGCGCACGGCTCGTTCCGCGCCGACAACCCCCTGTTCTCCGCCCTGGAGCTGGCCGACGGGCCGCTCACCGTCCACGACCTGGAACGCCTCCGCCACCCGCCCGCGCTCGTCGTGCTGTCGGCGTGCGACTCGGGCCTGTCGGCCGTGCGGCCGGGCGACGAGCTGATGGGCTTCACCGCGGCCCTGCTCGGGCTGGGCACCCGCACCCTCGTGGCCCCGGTCGTGCCCGTGCCGGCCGAGGTCACCACCCCGCTGATGGTCGACCTGCACCGCAGGCTCGGCAAGGGCGACCCGCCGGCGGTGGCCCTGGCCGGCGCGCAGGACGCGCACCGCGACACCGGTCACGCCGCCTACGCGGCGGGCGCCGGGTTCCTCTGCTTCGGCGCCTAGCGCGCGCCGGGGGCTTCCCGCGTAGGTTGGGGCCGTGGCTGTGGACGCGCACGAGATGCTGGCCGTGGCGGTGGCGGAAGCCCGCGCCGGGCTGGACGAGGGCGGTATCCCCATCGGCGCGGCGCTCTTCACCACGACGGGTGAACTGCTCGGCCGCGGGCACAACCGGCGGGTGCAGGACGGCGACGCCTCCACGCACGCCGAGACGGCCGCGTTCCGCGCCGCCGGCCGCCGGGCGTCCTACCGGGACACCGTCATGGTCACCACGCTGTCGCCCTGCTGGTACTGCTCCGGGCTCGTCCGCCAGTTCGGCATCCCCCACGTGGTGATCGGCGAGGCCCGAACGTTCCACGGCGGTCACGACTGGCTCGCCGCGAACGGGGTGCGCATCACCCTGCTGGACGACCCGGCGTGCGCGGGGATGATGGCGGACTTCATCGCCGCCCGTCCCGAGCTGTGGTTCGAGGACATCGGGCAGGGTTAACGGAGCGCGCCGCGCGCGGACACAATCCCGTCACGGGGCCGCGCAAACATCAGCGGGCATGGAACGTTGGCACGTCGAAGGCTCGCTGGTGCTGACCGAGGGCGCGGTCGCCGTGGAGGTGCCCGCCAGCTGGGGCGCCGAGGTCAGCCACCAACTCCGCTCCGCAGGGCCGCTCGGCCCGATCCTCGCGATCCCCGGCCCGCGCCTGCGCTGGCTCTTCCTCGCGAGACCCGACCCCGAACCGGCGCCGGGCCACGTGCTGCCGCCGGACGTGCGCTGCTGGCGCGGCCCGCGCAGCATCCCCGCCGTCGAGTCCCGCTGGGTGGTCGCACCGGAAGGCGCACTGCCCCCCGAGGGGGCCGTGCGCTGC
>NZ_JBPKJK010000274.1:0-6780 GCF_051756985.1 Saccharothrix sabaoui | reverse complement strand
GCCGCCACGACGATCGCCGCCACGACGATCGCGACCGCCCACGGCAGGCGCGCGTGGCCCCGACCGCTGAACTCGCCCAGCCGCAGGTCGAGCAGGCCGAGGACGGCGAACGCGCACGCGACGGCCGGCAGGAGGACCGCTGTTCGGGGGAAGGACCGCACCCGACCAGCGTAGGGAACGGGCGCGGCCCCCGTATCCCTCGGCAGGGGGTCTGCCGAAAGGAGGAGGCGGACCCGGAAGACCCGTCCGGGGAGGGAGGTCCGCGCGGCGCGGCCGGCGCACGCTGGCACGAGGTCCGGACAGGAGGTTCCGCAGGTGTGGGATGACGTCGGTTACGCGGGTGTGGGGATCGAGTCGTGGTACGTGCTCGTGCCCGCGCTCGCGCTGTGGGGAGCGGTGCTCGTGACGCGCGCGGTGCGCGGCCGTCCGGGGTGGACGGGGCGCCGGCTGGTGGTCCGGGCGGCGGTCGCGGCGTACGTCGCGGGGGTCGCGCACGTCACGCTGTTCCCGATCGACGTGCAGTCGGGCCCGTACGCCGACCGGACCGCCTGGTACGAGCAGGTCAACCCGGTGCCGCTGCTGACTGCGGACGCGCCGTCGTTCGCGCTCAACGTGGTGATGCTGGTGCCGTTCGGCGTGCTCCTGCCGCTGGTGTCGGCGCGGGCCGCGAGCGCGGGACGGGTGGCGGCGCTGTCGCTGGCGTTCAGCGCGTCGATCGAGGTGGCCCAGCTGCTGGTCTACGTCCTCGCGCGCAGCGGTCGCAGCGTCGACGTCAACGACCTCCTCGCGAACACCCTGGGCGGCGTGCTCGGGTACCTGCTGGTCAGGTCCCTGCCCGCACTGCGCCGCGCCGCGCTGCCCGGTTCGCCGCCGGCCTGAGCCCGACCGGTACCGCCGGCCTGAACCCGACCGGCGGTACCGGGCTGCGCCGTCCCTGTCGGACACAGGTGCGCAACAAGCCGTTGACAGCCGCTTCATCCTGATGAATCCTTCACCGCACCAAGTGCCCAAACGATTTGGCAGGTTGCGGTGAAGCGCATCGGGATCAAGGACGTGGCGGCGGCGGCCGGTGTCTCCGCGACCACGGTCTCCCACATCCTCAACGAGGTCGAGGGCAAGCGGATCAACCCCGAGACCCGGGCCACCGTGGTCCGCGTGGCCCGGGAGCTGGGGTACCGACCCAACAACCTGGCGCGGGGACTGCGGACCAGCCGCACCTACACGGTGGGCTTCATCGGCGACGAGATCGCCACCACGCCCCACGCGGGGCAGATCATCCAGGGCGCCCAGGACGCCGGTACCGAGCGGGGGCTGCTGCTGCTCATGCTCAACACCGGCGGCGACCCGGAGCTGGAGCGCAAGGCGATCACCCTGCTCGTCCAGCACGGCGTCGACGGCATCCTCTACGCGTCGATGTACCACCGGGTCGTGCGGGTGCCGCCCCAGCTCCGGTCGGTGCCGACGATCCTGGTGGACGCGAGCTCCGACGACCCCTCGGTGCCCTCGGTCGTGCCCGACGAGGAGCAGGGCGGCCTGACGGCCACCCGGGAGCTCCTCGCGCACGGCCACCGCCGGATCGGGTTCGTCACCAACACCGACGACATCCCCGCCTCGCGCGGCAGGCTCGCCGGGTACCGGGCCGCGCTGGCGGAGCGGGGCATCGGGTTCGACCCCGCGCTGGTCGTCGCCGACCGCTCGGACGCGCCCGGCGGCCACCGCGCGGCCCGCGCCCTGCTCGCGTCCGCGGACAGACCCACGGCGCTGTTCTGCTTCAACGACCGCATGGCGATGGGCGCCTACCGCGCGGCCGGCGAACTCGGCCTCGCGATCCCCGCGGAGCTGTCCGTGATCGGCTTCGACAACCAGGAGCTGATCAGCGAGAACCTCCACCCCGCCCTGAGCACCGTCGCCCTGCCGCACTACGGGATGGGGGCACGGGCGATAGCGCTCCTGCAGGCCCTCATCGACGCGCCCGGCACCACCGGCCCCGCCCTCCGGGAGGTGCTGCACTGCCCCCTGGTGAGCAGGGACTCGATCGCCCCGCCGCCCCGGTCTTGACCACCGGGACGACGGAGCGACCACGACTGGGCGACCGCTTGCACCGGCCGCCCGACGAGAACCGACCCAGCACGATGGAGGAACCATGAACGCGCGGACCAGACGTCTCGTCGCGGCGAGTCTAGCGGCGGTCACCACGGCGACCGCCCTCACCGGCTGCGGCACCGGGACCGGCGGATCGGGCGCCGGCGACGGCGTGCTGAAGCTGTGGACCCACAACGCGGGCAACGCCGCCGAGTACGACGTCGTCGAGAAGGTGGTCGACGACTTCAACGCGAGCCAGACGACGTACGAGATCGAGATCGAGGCGTTCCCCCAGGGCTCCTACAACGACGCCGTCGTCGCCTCCTCCTCGTCGAAGAAGCTGCCCTGCATCCTCGACGTGGACGGCCCCAACGTGCCCAACTGGGCCTGGGGCGGCTACCTGGCCCCGCTGGAGCTCTCCGGCGGCGAGGTCCCCCTGGACGACCAGCTGCCCAGCACCGTCGGCAAGTACCAGGACGAGGTCTACGCCTTCGGCTTCTACGACGTGGCGCTGACGATGTTCGCCCGCAGGTCGGTGCTCGACGAGCACGGCATCCGCATCCCCACCCCCGAACAGCCCTGGACCCGCGCGGAGTTCGCCTCGGCGCTGGCCGACCTCAAGGCGGGCGGCAAGTTCGAGCACCCGCTGGAGATGGGCACCGGCGGCAGCGGCGAGTGGTGGCCCTACGCCTACTCCCCGCAGCTGCAGAGCTTCGGCGGCGACCTGGTCGACCGCTCCTCCTACAAGACCGCGCAGGGCGCGCTCAACGGTCCCGAGGCGCTCGACTGGGCGAAGTGGATCCGCTCCCTGGTCACCGACGGCTACATGGCCCAGAAGTCCGGCTCCAGCCCCAACGACGACTTCCTCAACGGCAAGTCCGCCATCGAGTGGGACGGCAGCTGGGACGCGGCCAAGAACGTCGAGAAGCTGGGCGACGACCTGCTGATCCTGCCGCCCGTGGACTTCGGCCGGGGACCGAAGATCGGCGGCGCGTCCTGGCAGTGGGCCATGAGCTCGAACTGCGCGCAGCCGGAGGGCGCACGCGCGTTCCTGGAGTTCACCCGCAAGACGAAGTACTTCCTGGACTTCGCCAAGGCCACCGGCACCATCCCCGCCACCGACGCCGCCGCCGCGCAGATCCCCGGCTACGAGCCCGGCGGCCGGTACGAGACCCTCGTCCGGTCCGCCCGCGACCTCGCGGTGGTGCGCCCCGTGACGCCCGCCTACCCCTACATCGCCTCGGTGTTCGAGAAGACCGCCAAGGACGTCGTCGCGGGCGCCGACCCGAAGACCGCCCTGGACGACGCGGTCGAGCGGATCGACGCCAACCTCACCCAGAACGACTTCTACGCCGGCTGACGGCCCCGCCCCGCCCGCCTGGTGGAGACCCGACCGTCTCCACCGGGCGCGCCCGTTCCGCCCGGAGATCCCGTGACCGCCGCTGTTCCCCTCCGCGCGCGCCTGCGACGCGCACCCGGCAGCACGCTCGGCGCCGCCCGCCGCAGGGAGGGCCTCACCGCCCTCGGCATGGCCGGCCCCGCGGTCCTGCTGCTGCTCGTCTTCTTCGTCGTCCCGGTCTGCCTGGCCTTCGCCCTGGCCTTCACCAGCGCGCGCCTCATCTCGCCGACCCCGGCCCGGTTCGTGGGCCTGCGCAACTTCGCCCTGCTGCTGGAAGACCCGGTCTTCCTCCGCTCGCTGCTCAACACGTTCACCTTCGCGGCCGTCGTGGTGCCCGTGCAGGCGGGGCTCGCCCTCGGGCTGGCCCTGCTGGTCAACGGGCGCTTCCGGGGCACGAACTTCTTCCGCACCGTCTACTTCATCCCGGTGGTCACCTCCATGGTGGTGGTGTCGATCGTGTGGACGTTCCTCTACCGGCAGGACGGCCTCCTCAACCGGGTCATCGACGCGGTCACCCTCGGCCTGGTCCAAGGTCCGGACTGGCTCAACGACCCCTCGACGTCGCTGGCGGCGATCGTGTTCATGTCCGTCTGGCAGGGCGCGGGCTTCCACATGGTCATCTGGTTGTCCGGTCTCCAGACCATCCCCGCCGACCTCTACGAGGCCGCGTCCCTCGACGGCGTGGGCCGCTGGACGCGGTTCCGGTTCGTGACCTGGCCGGGACTGCGGGCCACCCGCACCTTCGTGCTGATCACCATCACCATCTCCGCGTTCAGCCTGTTCACCCAGGTCAACGTGATGACCCAGGGCGGGCCGCTGGACTCGACCACCACGGTGGTCCACCAGGCCGTGCGCAGCGGCTACCAGCAGCAGCAGACCGCGTACGCCTCGGCGATCTCGCTGGTGTTCTTCGTGCTGGTGCTCGTCGTCTCGCTCGTCCAGCGCCGCCTGACCAGGGAGAAGGACTGACATGACGACCCGGTCACCCCGGCCCGCTCCCCGGGCGGTGCTGCGCGGGCTGCCCGTCCACGCCCTGCGGGTCGCGCTCGCGCTGTTCTTCGCGTTCCCCGTGGTGTTCATGCTGGTCTCGTCGTTCAAACCGGACCAGCAGATCTTCGGCGACCTCGGCAGCCCCCGCGCGTTCCTGCCGGTCGGCAGCCTGTCGCTGGAGAACTACACCGCCGTGTTCGACCGCGTGCCCGCGATCCGGTTCCTGCTCAACTCCCTCGGCGTCTCGGCGATCACGATCGTCCTGGGCATCCTCGTCAACAGCCTGGCGGCCTTCGCCCTGTCCCGGATGCGCTGGCCCGGCCGCAAGCTCCTGCTCACGGTCATCATCGCCACCCTGATCGTGCCGTTCGAGACCTTCGCGCTGCCGATGGTCTGGTGGGTGAACGAGCTGCCCTGGCTGGAGGTCAACGGGTTCGGCCTCACCCTCACCGAAGGGTGGCTGGACACCTACCGGGTGCAAATTCTGCCCTTCGTCGCGAACGCGTTCTCGATCTTCCTGTTCCACCAGTACTTCCAGAGCATCCCCAAGGAGCTCGACGAGGCCGCGCTGATCGACGGCGCGGGCTGGTTCGGCATCTACCGGCGGATCGTCATGCCGCTGTCCGGCCCGGCCGTCGCGACCGCGGCGATCCTGACCTTCCTGCCCGCGTGGAACTCCTACCTGTGGCCGCTCATGGTCGTGCAGGACGAGGAGCTGCGCCCGGTCATGGTCGGCATCCAGTACTTCTTCCAGCTCAACGTCTCCTGGGGACAGGTCATGGCGTACTCGTCGATGATCACCGTCCCCGTGCTCGCGCTGTTCCTGGCCTTCCAGCGGTCGTTCATCGACAGCATCGCCTCCAGCGGCGTCAAGGGATGACCGCTCCGACCACGAGGACTCCGTTGTCGACTCCCGACACCCACCTGCCCGCGATCCACCTCAGGCCGCCGCGGAACTGGGTCAACGACCCCAACGGGTTGACCTTCCACGACGGCCACTACCACGTGTTCTTCCAGTACAACCCGCACGGGCCCGACCACACCGGCGTCCACTGGGGACACCAGCGCAGCGCGGACCTCGTCACGTGGGAGGAGCTGCCGGTGGCGCTGGCGCCCACGCCCGGCGGCGACGACGCCGACGGCTGCTTCTCCGGCAACGCCGTCTCCCGCGGCGACCGGATGCTGGCGTTCTACTCCGCCTACCGCACCGACCGCTGGTGGCAGCCGATCGCGACCGCGGAGTCCGAGGACGGGGGCGTCACCTGGCGCAAGCACCCCGGGCTGGTGATCCCCGTGCCGCCCGAGGGCACCTCGATGTACCGCGACCCCTACGTCTGGCGCCACGGCGACCGGTGGCGGATGCTCGTCGGCGCGAGCGTCACCGGCGAGCGCGGCGCGGCCCTGCTGTACGAGTCACCCGACCTCGCCGACTGGCACTACCTCGGGCCGTTCTTCGCCGACGGACCGGGCGTGGAGGGCTGGACCGGCTGGGAGTGCCCCCAGTACGCCGACTTCGGCGACCGCGGCGTCCTCGTCGTGAGCCTGTGGGACGCGGTGGCGGGCCCCCGCAGCACGCGCGCCTACGTGGGCGGCGAGCACGCCGACCGGTTCGTCCCCACCGGCCACCAGCCCCTCGACCACGGCCCGGACCTCTACGCGCCCGCCCTGCTGCACGCGCCCGACGGCCGCTGGCTGCTGTGGGGCTGGTCCTGGGAGGCCCGCGACCGGGAGTGGACCCGCGAGGCGGGCTGGGCCGGCGTCCTCAGCGTTCCCCGGGAGGTCTCGCTCACCGAGGACGGGCGCGTGCGCCAGCAGCCCGCCGCCGAGGTCCTCGGCCACCGAGGCCGCAAGCTCGCGCACGCCACCGGCTGGTCCCGCGCCGACGACCTCGGCGAGGTCGGCCCCGCCTTCGACCTCACCGCCCGGCTGCGCCCCCGCTCGGACGCGCCGTGCGGCGTGCGCCTGGAGACCGCGGCCGGCGAGCACCTCGACCTCGTCGTCGACCCGGTCGCCGGCGAGCTGGTCGTGGACCGCGACCACGCCTCGCTGGACCCGCGCGCGCTCAAGGGGCGCTACCGGGTCCCGCTGGGCGGGTCGCGGGCACCGGACGGCTCGGTGGACTTCAGGGCGATCGTGGACGGCTCGATCGTCGAGGTGTTCCTCGGCAGCGGCGAGGCACTGACGCTGCGCTGCTACCCGACCGGCCCCGCGCCGTGGCGGCTGCGGACCACCGGCGCACCGGACCACGTGGTCGACGTCTGGGAGCTGACCGCCGGCGGGCGGCGGACCGCCGCGGGCGAGGACGAGCT
>NZ_JBPKJK010000273.1:0-6830 GCF_051756985.1 Saccharothrix sabaoui | reverse complement strand
GCGGTCGAACCGCCTGCGCCTGCGGGCCCTTCTGGCCCTGGCCGATTTCGAACTCCACCCGCTGGTTCTCCTCGAGCGTGCGGTAACCGTTGCTCTGGATCTCCGAGTAGTGCACGAACACGTCGGCGCCACCGTTGTCCGGGGAGATGAAGCCGAAGCCCTTCTCCGCGTTGAACCACTTGACGGTGCCCTGAACTGCCATCTTGCTACTTCTCCTCTAACAGGTGCCGGATCGCGCTTGCGACCACCGGGTCCGCTGCTGCGGGCTCCGGCCCTCCAGGAGGAGTGTTCAGCGCCCGCAACTCCGTTCCGCGAGCGTGGTGGAACACGAACACAGAAAGGTACGACCGCAGACAGTCAACCACGACCGGCCGCTCGTAGTCGAGCGGCAGAATGCGGCGAGTCGCACTGCTACGGTGGGTCCGGGCTCGATCACAGGGGGTCTGACATGCCGGAGCCGATGCTGGTCTCCATCGCCGCCTCGCTGGCCGCCAGAACGGCGTCCACGCTGTACGACCTGGTCAGGACCAGGTTCGCCGGTGACCCCGAGGCCGCCGGGGCGCTGGTCGCCGCGGACGGTCAGCCGGAGGGCTCCTCGCAGGTGGCGGCGTTGGGCGAGGCGCTGGAGCGGACCGCGGCGGCCGACCCGGGCTTCGCCGAGGCGCTGGGCCGCGAGTACGGGTCGGTCACCCAGACCGGTCGGGTGGTCAACCACATCTCCGGGACGGTGCACGGCAACGTGCTCCAGGCCGGCGACATCCAGGGCGGCGTCAGCTTCTCGTAGCCCCCCGGGGTGAAGATGGGGCGATGTACCCGCTCGACCTGCCCCAGTCCCGGTTGCTGTTCTTCTTCCTCGGCCTGGTGCTCACGTTCGTGTTCATCCGGATCAGCGTGCGCATGATCCGGGCCGGCGTCCGCTGGTGGCCGGGCAACTTCACGCCGGGCGGCACGCACATCCACCACGTCGTGTTCGGCGCGGTGTTCATGATGCTCGGCGGCGTGACCGGCCTGGCCGTGCCGGACGACGAGCACGGACTGCGGGTTGCCGCAGCCGCGTTGCTCGGCGTGGGGGCGGCGCTCGTGCTCGACGAGTTCGCGCTGATCCTGCACCTGCGTGACGTGTACTGGACGAAGGACGGCCGGTTGTCGGTCGACGCGGTGTTCCTGGCCGTCGGCATGACCGGCCTGCTGCTGCTCGGCGCCCGGCCCTTCGGCTACGACGAGGTGTACGGCGAGGGACGGCCGCTGCGCGTCCTGCTCATCCTGGTGAACCTCGCGTTCGCCGTCGTGGCGCTGCTCAAGGGCAAGGTGTGGACGGGCCTGCTCGGGCTGCTGGTGCCCGTGCTGCCCGAGATCGGGGCCGTGCGGCTGGCCAGGCCGGGGTCGCCGTGGGCGCGCTGGCGGTACGCGGAGGGTTCGCGCAAGCTGCGCCGCGCCTACCGCCGCGAGGCCCGCGTCCGCCAACCCCTGATCCGCGCGAAGATCCGCGTGCAGGAGTTCATCTCCGGTCGGCACGACCTGGACCCCGACGACTGACCCGCGAGTCATGCGCTCGCGACCCGCGTGTCATGCCTCCACGACCCCCGTGTCATGCGCTCGCGCCCCCCGTGTCATGCGCTCACGACTGACGGTGCGAGCCGCGAATGCAGGACACGAGGGTCACGAGCGTCTGACTCGCGGGTCGTGAACGTAGGACTCGCGGGTCGGGAACGTAGGACTCGCGGGGTGTGAGCGTTGGACTCGCGGGTCGGGAGGGCATGACTCGCGGGTCAGTTGACGAGGATGCCCAGTTCGGCGCAGTCGTCGGCGGTGTCGCCGTCGCACAGCTCGGCCGGCTTCACGGCGCCCTCGCCGACCAGCGCCCGCACGTCGTCGCGCGTCACCAGGTCCGCCCCGAGCAGCACCGACTTCACGTCCCGCCGGGACACGAGGTCGCGGGTGTTGCCGGTGGCCAGGTCGTCCGCGCCGGGCAGGTCGCCGCGCGCCACCGCGATGGCCAGCCGGGAGGCGGCCTCGGCCTCGTCGCGGATCGGCTTGTAGACCGTCATGCACTGCTCGCCGCGCAGCACCGCGCGCAGGCCCTCCAGCGTGGCGTCCTGGCCCGTCACCGGGACGCGGCCGGCCAGGCCCTTGGCCTTGAGGACCTCGATGACCGCGCCGGCGAGGCCGTCGTTCGCGGCCACCACGCCGTCGACCTTCCCGCCGTTGCCGTTGAGGATCTGCTCGAACGTGGCCTTGCCGATCAGCGGGTCCCACTTGTCGATGGCCTTGCTGTCGACGAGCTTCAGCGCGCCGCTGTCGTACTTCGGGCCCAGCTTGCGGCGCTGGCCGTCGGCGAACAGGGTCGCGTTGTTGTCCTGCGGCGCGCCCTGGATCTCGATGATGTTCGCGCCCGGCTTCTCGCCCAGGCAGCGCAGCAGGCCCTCGGCCTGGAGCTCGCCCACGTTGAGGTTGTCGAACGACACGTAGTACTCGGCGAGCCCGCCGAGGCTGATCCGGTCGTAGTTGATGACCGGGATGCCCGCGTCCTTGGCCTTGCGCTCGACGGCCGCACCGCCCTCGGGCGTCAGCGGGGTCGTCATCAGCACCTTGACGCCCCGGGCGATCATCTCGTCGGCGATGCTCGCGAACTTCGTCTCGTCGCCCTCCGCGTTGCGGATGTCGCCCTCGATGCCCGCGAAGCTGAACGCCTGGCTCAGCAGCGGCGCGTCCTGCTCGTCCCAGCGGTCCGACGACGAGCGGTCGGGCAGGATGACGCCGACGACCGGCTTGTCGGCGGGCGTGCCGGCGGCGGGGGCGAGCGGGTCCGTCCCGCCGCCGCACGCGGCGAGGGACAGGACGAGGAGGCCGCAGGACACGGCTCCGGTTAGCCTTCGCATTCGCCAACCCCTTGCTCGGGCGACATCGACGTTCAGTGACGGAAAACAGAATGTTGCGGAATTCCAACCCCCGGCGTGCGGGTTCGTCAAGACGTAGCAACCAGCCGGCTCCGAATGGGCCGCGCGACAGGCCCCGGTAGCCTTCACGGGACATCGAACCCGCTGGTTACGACGTTACTTTCGGGCGAAATATCACGCTCCGCACCCGATTGACTACGGAGCTAACACCGGCAAAGGGGGGCTCGTGTTCCTGCTATTTTTGTGCGAAGGTGTCGCCTGCCGAACCCTGGCCGGTCGTGTGAGGAGAAGACAGCGTGAGAATCGTCCCCGCAGCGCTGGTGGCCGCGATCGCCGCGGCCCTGCTCGCCCTGGGCGCCGGGTCGGCCGCCGCAGAACAGCCCACGCCGGACCACGACCCGGTCGCGGCCGTCTCGAAGTCGCTCGCCCTACCCCAGGCGATCGCGGCCGAGGACAACCGCGACATGTAGGCGCATGAAAATCCCCGCCTCCCGGTTCGACCGGGGGGCGGGGATTTTCGCACGTCCGAGGGCTCAGCCCAGGGCGGTGCCCAGCGCCTGCCAGTCCAGCACCGGCGCCGCCAGGTCCCGGATCGCCGCCAGCAGGCCCAGCCGGGCGCGCCTGACCCCCTCGTCCTCGGCCATCACCAGCACGTCGTCGAAGAACGTGTTCACCGGCGCGGTGAGGCCGGACGCCGCCGCGGCGAACGCGGCCAACCCCGTCACGCCCGAGGGCACCCGGGTCAGCGCCTCGTGCAGCGCCACCTCGGCCGGCTCGGTGAGCACCGCCGCGTCGTACTCGCCCACCGTGTCCGCGGGCACGATCCGCCGCACCCGCTGGAGCGCGGCGACCAGCGCGGCGAAGCCCGGGTCACCGGCCAGGTCGGTCAGCTCGGCCAACGTGGTGTCGGCGACCGCGGGCGCGTCGGCCAGCGGCAGCACGGCGTTGACGAACCGGTGGTCGTGGCCCGCGTCCAGCAGCTGCTGCTCGTAGCGCCGCACGGCGAACTCGCGCGCCACCTCCAGCGCACCGGCCGACAGCTCCGGTCCCTGCTCGGCCACCCCCCGCGCGGCCAGCGCGAGCGCCTTGGGCAGCGTGATGCCCTTCAGCTCCGGGAACGCCCGCAGCACGCTCACCGCGCCCAGCGCCGCCCGCCGCAGGCCGAACGGGTCGGAGCTGCCGGTGGGGTTCGCGCCGATCCCGAACAGGCCCGCCAGCAGGTCGAACCGGTCCGCCAGGGACAGCAGCGCGCCGGGCGTGGACGACGGCAGCGCGTCGCCCGCCGACCGGGGCAGCTCCATCTCGTAGAGCGCCGCCGCCACCTCCGGGGTCTCCCCCGCGCGCTCGGCGTACTCGCGGGCCATCACGCCCGCGAGGCTCGACAGCTCGATCACCATCTGCGAGCCCAGGTCGAACTTCGCCAGCTCGCCCGCCCGCGCCAGGGTCTTGTCGGCCGCGCCGACCTCCTCGGCCAGCCGCCCGGCGAGCACCGCGATGCGGGTCGCCCGGTCGGCCATCGAGCCGAGCTTGTCGGCGAACGTGAGCTTGTCCAACCCGGACTTCATGTCCGTCAGCGGCGTGCGCAGGTCGGCGCGCCAGAAGAACGCGGCGTCCTCGTACCGGGCGCGCAGCACGGCCTCGTTGCCGGCCCGCACCAGGTCCTCGTCGACCTCGCCGTTGGCGACGGCCACGAAGTGCGGCAGCAGCGACCCGTCGGCCTTGCGCACCGGCAGGTACCGCTGGTGCTTGCGCATGACCGTGGTGAGGATCTGCGCGGGCAGCTCCAGGTAGCGCTCCTCGAAGGACCCGAGGATGGGCGTGGGCCGCTCCACCAGGTTGGTCACCTCGTCGAGCACGCCGTCGAGGTCCACGACGCCGCCGACGGACGCGGCCAGTTCCTCGGCCCTCGCCACGATCGCCGCTCGCCGGGCCTTCGCCGACACGTCGATGCCGTGCCCGGCCAGGAACTCCGGGTAACCGTCCGCCGTGGACACCTCCACCACCGGGGTGTCGGCCGTGCGGTGCACGCGGGTCTTCGGCTCGGCGGACAGCGACGACACGGCCACCGGGACCGGCGTGGTGCCGAGCAGCGCGAGCAGCCACCGGATCGGGCGGGTGAACGACAGCTTCGGGTCGTTCCACTTCATGTTCTTCTCGGACCGCAGCTCGGCCACGACCTCGCCGAGCAGCCCGCTGAGGACCTCCACCGCGCCGCGGCCCGGGTCGGTGCGCACGAGGGCGACGTGCTCGACGCCGTTCTCGGTGACGCGGCCCAGCGCGGACACGTCCACGCCCTGCCCCCGGGCGAAGCCCTGGGCGGCCTTGGTCGGGTTGCCGTCGGCGTCGAACGCGGCCGACACGCGCGGTCCGCGCACGGTCTTCTCGGCGTCCGGCTCGCGCGCCTCCACGCCCGGCACGAGCACGACCACGCGGCGGGGCGTGCCGTGCACCTCGACGTCGCCGTGCGCGAGGCGGGTGGCCCCGAGCTTGTCGGCCACGGCCTTGGCGACCGCCTCCGTGGTGCGGGTCACCTCGTGCGGCGGCAGCTCCTCGGTGCCGATCTCGAACAGCAGCGTGTTCGAGCCCGTGACCTCGGCGAACGACTCCGGCAGCGCGGCCGGGGCGGGCACCTCGGCCTGGCCGAGCGGGTGGCCCAGCTCCTCGCGGCGGGCCGCCCACAGCTGGGCGACCTCACGGGCCAGGCCGCGCATCCGGCCGAACGCGCGGGCCCGCTCGGTGGTGCTGATCGCGCCCCGGGCGTCGAGCACGTTGAACGCGTGCGAGCACTTCAGCACGTAGTTGTGCGCGGGCACGGGCAGGCGGGCGTCGAGCATCCGGCGCGCCTCGGCGGCGTACTCCTCGAACATCCGCTTGTTCGCCTCGACGTCGGCGTCGTCGAGGTAGTAGCGGCTCATCTCGTACTCGGCCTGGCCGAACGCCTCGCCGTAGGAGATGCCGGGCGCGTAGGCGATGTCCTTGAAGTGGTCGACGCCCTGGAGCGCCATCATGATGCGCTCGATGCCGTAGGTGATCTCGACCGACACCGGGTCGAGCGACATGCCGCCGGCCTGCTGGAAGTAGGTGAACTGGGTGATCTCCAGGCCGTCGAGCCAGACCTCCCAGCCGAGGCCCCAGGCGCCGAGCGCGGGCGAGGCCCAGTTGTCCTCGACGAACCGCACGTCGTGGCCGCGCACGTCGATGCCGAGGGCTTCGAGGCTGCCCAGGTACAGCTCCTGGGGGTTGCCGGGGTCGGGCTTGAGGATCACCTGGAACTGGGTGTGGGTCTGGAGCCGGTTCGGGTTCTCGCCGTACCGCGCGTCGTCGGGCCGCACGCTGGGCTCGACGTAGGACACCCGCCACGGCTCGGGACCGAGCACCCTCAGCACGGTGGCGGGGTTCAACGTACCGGCGCCGACCTCCGTGTTGTACGGCTGCACGACGATGCAGCCCCGGTCGGTCCAGTACCTGGTCAGCGCGAGCAGCGCGTCCTGCATGGTCAGCACGGGGGAACAGTCTACGAACGTGACGAAACCGACCTCACAATCGGGTTACCGCGCTGGTCAGCGCGCGGCGAAACCCGGTATCACCACGTCACCCGGGGACGGCCTGTGCGACGCTGTGCGCAACCCGGGCGCCCCGTGATGCGTCCTCCGAGGCGTACCCGGGTACCAGGGAGGAGTGGGCGTGGACAACCGGCCGCCGAGGCCAGGCGAACCCGACGGGTTCCGCGGGCGACCAGCTCCCCCTCGTCGTCCCCCCGCGGCTCGGCCCAGGCGCGAGGGGGGCGGTGACGACGCGTTCCAGCCGGACCCGCGCCGCCGCCTCGACCCGCCGCCGGGACGCCCCGCGCGGCCCCGCCCCCGTGCCGACGACCCCACCGAGCGCGCCGAGCCGGTCACGCAGGTCGCCCGGCCCGAGCCGCCGCGCCGTGAA
>NZ_JBPKJK010000272.1:0-6841 GCF_051756985.1 Saccharothrix sabaoui | reverse complement strand
CAGATGTTGTCGCCCATGCCGATCTCGTCGCCGTAGTACAGGACCGGTGAGCCGGGCAGCGACAGCAGCAGGGCGGTAAACAGCTCCTGCTGGTCGCGGTCGTTCTCCAGCAGCGGGGCGAGGCGGCGCCGGATGCCGATGTTCGCCTTCATCCGCGGGTCCTTCGCGTACTCGGCGTACATGTAGTCGCGCTCCTCGTCGGTGACCATCTCCAGGGTCAGCTCGTCGTGGTTGCGCAGGAAGATGCCCCACTGGGCCTTGGCCGGGATCTCGGGCGTCCGGGCGAGGATCTCCGAGATGGGCAGGCGCGACTCGCGCCGCACCGCCATGAAGATGCGCGGCATCAGCGGGAAGTGGAACGCCATGTGGCACTCGTCGCCGCCGACCTCCGGGTCGCCGAAGTACTCCACGACGTCCGACGGCCACTGGTTCGCCTCGGCCAGCAGCACGCGCCCGGGGTACTCGTCGTCCACCACCTTGCGGCACAGCTTGAGGAACTCGTGCGTGCGCGGCAGGTTCTCCCCGTTCGTGCCCTCCTCCTCGAACAGGTAGGGCACCGCGTCCAGCCGGAACCCGTCGATGCCGAGGTCCAGCCAGAAGCGCAGGACGTCGAGCATGGCCTCCTGCACGGCCGGGTTCTCGTAGTTCAGGTCCGGCTGGTGGGAGAAGAACCGGTGCCAGTAGAACTGGCCGCGCACCGGGTCGAACGTCCAGTTCGACGTCTCCGTGTCGACGAAGATGATCCGCGCGTCGGCGTACCCCCGGTCGTCGTCGCTCCAGACGTAGTGGTCGCCGTACGGGCCGGCCGGGTCGGTGCGCGACGCCTGGAACCACGGGTGCGCGTCGCTCGTGTGGTTCATCACCAGGTCGGTGACGACCCGGATGCCGCGCCGGTGCGCCTCGTCCAGCAGGTGCACGAAGTCCTCCACGGTGCCGAACTCGGGCAGCACCGCGCGGAAGTCGCTGATGTCGTAGCCGCCGTCGCGCAGCGGCGAGGCGTAGAACGGCGGCAGCCACAGGCAGTCCACGCCGAGCCACTGGAGGTAGTCCAGCTTCCCGGCCAGGCCGCGCAGGTCGCCCGTGCCGTCGTGGTCGTCGTCGTGGAACGCCCTGACCAGCACCTCGTAGAAGACCGCCCGCTTGTACCACTCGTCGTCCACCGGCAGCGGTCGCGCCTTCTTCACTGCTGCTCCTCCACGGACACGATGTGCGCGACCCGCTCCGGGCCGAGCCTGACGTAGTTGGACCGCCCCCAGTCGAAGACCTCGCCGGTCACCTCGTCGCGGGCGGCGAAGCGCGCGTCGCCGGGCAGGCCCAGGGCCGCCAGGTCGAGCGTCACCGTGCCCTCGCGCGGCCGGTGCGGGTCGAGCGTGACGACGCAGACCACCGCGCGGCCCGTGCCCGGGTCGGTCTTCGAGTAGGCGATCAGGTGGTCGTCGTCGGTCTCGTGGAACCGCAGCGTGCGCAGCTGCCGCAGCGCCGGGTGCGCCCGCCGGACGCGGTTGAGCGCCGCCAGCCACGGCTGGAGCCCCGCCACGCCGAAGTCGCGCGGCCTGAGCTGGTACTTCTCCGAGTCCAGGTACTCCTCGCCACCCGGCCGCACGGCCTCGTGCTCGAACAGCTCGTAGCCCGAGTACACGCCCCACGACGGCGACAGCGTCGCCGCCAGCGCGGCCCGCAGCGCGAACATGCCCGGCCCGCCCACCTGCAACGACTCGTGCAGGATGTCCGGCGTGTTCACCCACAGGTTCGGCGTGCCCTCGTCGGCGTGCTCGACCAGGTCGCGGCCGAACTCCTCCAGCTCCCGCTTCGCGGTGCGCCAGGTGAAGTACGTGTAGTGCTGGGTGAAGCCGAGCCGCGACAGGCCGTGCAGGCGCGCCGGGCGGGTGAACGACTCGGACAGGAACAGCACGTCCGGGTCGGTGTCCTTGACCTGCCAGATCAGCCAGTGCCAGAAGTCCGGCGGCTTGGTGTGCGGGTTGTCCACCCGGAACACCCGCACGCCCAGCGAGATCCAGTGCCGCACCACCCGCAGCACCTCGGCGTACAGGCCGTGGGGCTCGTTATCGAAGTTCAGCGGGTAGATGTCCTCGTAGCGCTTCGGCGGGTTCTCCGCGAACGCGATCGAGCCGTCCGGGCGGCTCGTGAACCACTCGGGGTGCGCGTCGACCCACGGGTGGTCCGGCGCGCACTGGAGCGCCAGGTCCAGCGCGACCTCCAGGCCGTGCGCCCCCGCCCTGGCCACGAACCGGGCGAAGTCCGCCTCCGTGCCCAGCTCCGGGTGCACCGCGTCGTGGCCGCCGTGCTGCGAGCCGATCGCCCACGGCGAGCCGACGTCACCGGGTCCGGCGGTGGTGGAGTTGTTGCGGCCCTTGCGGTTGACCTCGCCGATCGGGTGGATCGGCGGCAGGTACAGCACGTCGAAGCCCAGGTCGGCGATCCGCGCCAGCTCCCGCTCGGCGGTGGCGAACGTGCCGTGCACCGCCCGCCCCTCGCCGTCCACGCCGCCCGTGGAGCGCGGGAACAGCTCGTACCAGGCGGAGAACCGGGCCCTCTCCCGGTCGACCCACACGTGGTGCGTGCGGCCCCGGGTCACCAGCTCGCGCACCGGGTGCTCGTGCATCACCCGCGCCACCGCCCCGGACAGCGCCGCCTCCACCCGCCGGGCCAGGCCGTACCCGGTCTCCCGCAGCGCGACCGCGGCCAGCCGCAGCAGCGGCCTCTCCGCGCGGCGGCGCAGGCGGCGGGCGGCGCGGTCCAGCAGCCGCGCCCCCGCCTCCAGGTCGTTGGCCAACCGCTCGGCGTCCTGCCCGGCGGTCAGCTTCGCCGACACCGCGCTCCGCCACGTCGTCCACGGGTCGCTCCACGCGTCCACCCGGAACGTCCACGCGCCCTCCCGGTCCGGCACGACCACCGCGCCCCACCGGTCCAGGCCCGCGCCCCGCGGGACCATCCGCACCTCGGTCGCCCCGGCGTCACCGGGGCCGCGCCACACCACCGTCGCGGCGACCGCGTCGTGGCCCTCCCGCCACACCGTCGCGGCCACCGGCACGTGCTCGCCGACGACGGCCTTCGCCGGGTGGCGGCCCGAGCTGACCTCGGGGGTGACGTCGTCGACCACCAACCGCCCGCTCACGTCGAACCTCCGCTCTCGTCGTCCGGGATCAGGAGAAGAGGGCACTCGCGGCCTCCGGCGCGAGCAGCTCGCGCGCCAGGTCCAGCGGGCTGCGGCCGAGGTGGTCGACCAGGTCGGCGCGGGCGCCCGAGGTCAGCAGCACGCGGGCGGCCTCGACGTTGCCGTGGCGGACCGCGACGTGCAGCGGCGACTGGCCCGTCGTGGCGACCGGCGCGTCCACGACCGCCCCGGCGCGCACCAGGGCGGTGACGACCTCCGCGCCGCCGTGCTCGGCCGCCTTGTGCAGGGCGGTCTGGCCGGAGCGGTCGGTGACCAGCACGTCCGCACCGCCGCCGAGCAGCGTGCGGACCACCGCGCCGTCACCGCGGGCGGCGGCGACCTGGAGCGCCGTCAGGCCGGTGGTCCGGTCGTGGTGGTCCGGGTCGCCGCCGAACGACAGCAGCTCGCGGACCCCGTGCGCGTCACCGGCCGCGGCGGCGGCGTGCAGGCGCTCCTCGCGGTCCGCGTTGAAGGCGTTGACCTCGGTGTTCGGGTCGAAGTACACCTTCCAGTGGGTGATCTTGCCCTGCTCGTTGAGGACCACGCGGTGCATGTCCTCGATCTCGAACAACACCTTCGTGCGGGTGTGCCGCCCCTTCGTGTAGACCACCGCGCACGCCGTGGCGCCATCGACGTAGAGGCCGCGCAGGCCGTAGTCGAGCACCTCGGTCGTGTCGGCGCGCACCCGGAACGCCTCGGCGACCTCGTTCAGGCCGACGTGCGTGCCGAGGTACGGGATGACCGCGTTCCACTGGTCCTGCGGCAGCTCCAGCACGATCGACGGGGACAGGCCCGCCGTGATCGCGTCCATGTCGCCGCGGCCGATGGCGCCGTACCAGTCGTCGACGATCTTGCGCGTGTCCATGCGGATTTCCTTTCGGCACAGGGGGATTCCCTCTGCTCCCAGGCTGGCAGCGATCCGCGGCGGGCACGAGGAACGGCGTTCTACTGCGGCAACATGCCGAGGTGGCCGGGGAACCTGCCCGGGTCGCGGCAGAACCCGGCCGTACCGGGGAAATGCGCTCGCGGGGGAGGTCCGGGCGCGGGGGAGGTCCGGGCGCGGAAAAGGGAGAACCCGCCGCACCTGTCGGGTGTGCGGCGGGTTCTCCCCCGTCGTGCGCGCGGGGTCAGTTGTAGCGACCGATGACGTCCTGGATGAGGCCGTCGCGCACCAGGTACTCGTAGTAGAAGACCTCCTTGCCGCCATGGCCGGTGTCGTAGTCGTAGTCGACGCGGTAGCGGTCGCCGTTCCAGCTCGTGCCGGTCACCGCGTACCGACCGCCCGCCTCGATCACCTCGGGGTCGAGGAAGCGGTCCATGATGTCCTTGCGGGACGGGTAGATCCGGCCGACGCTGTCGAACCGGGCGTCCTCGGCGAAGACCGCCGCGACGCCCGCCGAGTCACCCGCGTTGGCCGCCTCCAGGAACCGCTCGGCCAACCCGGGCGCGGCGGCCCGGTCCGCGTCGGACAGCGGCGCGGACACCGGACCGCTCGTGCTGCTCGCCCCCGTGCCGCTCGTCGTCTGCTGCCCCGCCCGTGCCGGCGCCTCCTGCCCGCCGCACGCCGCGACGGCCGCGAACGCCAGCACCGCTATGCCGACCCCTGCCCTGCCGGTTCTCCTGCGCATGTCGTGCCTTCCTCGCTCTCGGCGGAAAAAACTGGGTACCCCTCGGCCCGGAGGTCTGGGGAACCTCCGGGCCGAAGATCGGGATGCGGCGCACTCGTGCGGGGGTGGCGTGCGCCTGTCCCGCGCGACCGACCCCGGGGGGCGGTGCGGTCGACGCGGGACTCCCGAGCCGGTTGGTCTCAGGTGCGTCGCGCGCCTCGCGTCAGGAAGGCGATGAAGCCGATGCCGACGACGATCACGGCGATCGCGGCCAGGTAGGCCGCGTGGTAGCCGGCCAGCACGTCACCGGGTTCGCCGGTGGCGCCGACCGTGGCGGAGAGCGTGACCAGCGCGGCCACGCCGACGCTGCCGCCGAGCTGCTGCGCGGTGACGTTCAGGGCGCCCGCCACGCCGTGCTCGTGCTGCGGGACACCGGTCAGCGAGGCCGCCGTGAGGCCCGCGAACGCGACGCCCTGGCCGACGCTCATGACGAGCACGGCCGGGAACACGTCCAGCCAGTAGCCGCCGTCCAGCGGCGTGACCGCCCACAGCCCGGTGCCCGCCGCGATGAGCAGCAGACCCGTGATCAGCAGCGGGCGCTGGCCGACGCGCGCCATCACCCGGCCCGCGACGTTCGCGCTGAGCACCACCGTGATGCCCATCGGCAGGATCGCCAGGCCCGACTGGAGCGGCGTGTAGCCGAGCAGGCCCTGGAGGTAGAGCGGCGCGAAGAACAGCACGGCGAGCACGGCCGTGAAGAACACGACGGCCGCGATGGTCGCCGCGCTCACCGCGGGCAGCCGGAAGATGGACAGCTGGAGCAGCGGGTCGCGGGCGCGCAGCTCCCACCAGACGAAGCCGACGAGCAGCGCCGCGGACAGGGCGAGCGGGCCGAGCGTCATCGCGTCCGTCCAGCTGCCGTGGCTCGCCTGGCTCAGCCCGAGCACCGCCAGCAGCAGGCCGCCGGTGACCGCGGTGGCGCCGATGACGTCCAGCGGTTCGCGGTTGCGGCTGCCCGCCGGCAGCACCGACTTGACCGCGGCGAGCACCGCCAGGCCGATGAGGACGTTGAACACGAACACCGCGCGCCAGCTGAACAGGTCGGTGAGCACGCCGCCGATCACGACGCCCGCGCTGAAGCTCGACGCGCCGACGGAGGTGTAGACGGCGAGCGCCTTGTTGCGGCGCGGGCCCTCGGGGAACAGCTCGGTCAGCAGGGCCAGCGAGGCAGGCCCGGACAGCGCCGCGCCGACCCCCTGGAGGGCGCGGGCGACCATCAGCACCTCGGCCACCGGCGCCACCGCGGCCACGACCGTGGCCACCGTGAAGAGGCCGACGCCGGCGGTGAACACCCGGCGCCGCCCCAGCACGTCGGCGGCCCGACCGCCGAACAGGAGGAAGCCCGCGAACGTGACCGCGTACGAGGTCATCGTCCACTGGAGACCGCTGCTGCCGATGCCGAGGTCCTGGCCGATGACGGGCAGCGCCGCGTTGACCACGGCCACGCTGCTGGTGTCGAGCGCGAGCGCGGCGGCCAGCACGACGACCGCGATCCACCGGGGGTTGCCGTCGTCCCGGGGGGTGGGGGTGTCGACGGGGTCGACATGGGTGGACATGAGTGTTTCTCCAGTTCAAGTGCGGTAGGCGCGGCCCGCGTCACACGCCTTCGCCCACCGCCCGCACCGCCCGCTCACCGACGCCGGGGCGCGGAGCGGGGGGTGGGGCGAGGCGAGCGGACGCGGCCGTCGCTTCGGGTGGCGCGATGATCGGGTTCATGTCACGGTTGTCGCGTGCCGTTGCGGCTGTGGCGGCTGCGGTAACTGCGGCTGCTGCTGCGGCGAGTGCGGCCGGTGACACGATCGGGTGATCATCGAAAATTGATGTACGTAAACGGGGATTCGCCACTCGGTTGAGAGAAGCGGACCCCCGAGACCACCCGCCGACCATCCCGGAACCGGCCCCAGCCGGACCAGGACGAGCGGCGGGGACGAGAGCCGCCGGCCCACCGGGAGCCGCCGCACCCACGACGGCGAGCCCCCACCCCCGCACCGCGCCGGCC
>NZ_JBPKJK010000271.1:0-6944 GCF_051756985.1 Saccharothrix sabaoui | reverse complement strand
ACGGCAGTGGCTTGCGGGGTGGCCGGTGTTCCGGCAGCTCACCGGCGAGGACCCGCTCGGGCGGGGCGAGGCCGCGCAGTCGCCCCGGTCCGCCGGCCTGGTGGCGCGCACCGCCGGCGCCGACCGCGTGGCCAGGTCGGTCTGCCCGTTCTGCGCCGTCGGCTGCGGCCAGCGGGTGTACGTCGCCGACGACGAGGTGCTCCAGGTCGAGGGCGACCCGGACAGCCCGATCTCGCGCGGCCGGCTGTGCCCGAAGGGGTCGGCCAGCACGCAACTGGTCACCGGCCCGCAGCGCGCGCGGAAGGTGCTCCACCGCCCGCCGCACGGCACCGACTGGGAGGAGCTGGACCTCGGCACGGCCATGCGGATGGTGGTCGACCGGGTGCTCGACGCCCGCGCCAAGGGCTGGCAGGACGTCGACGAGAACGGCGCGCGCGTGCGCCGCACCCTCGGTTTCGCCAGCCTGGGCGGCGCGACGCTGGACAACGAGGAGAACTACCTCATCAAGAAGTTGTTCACCGCGCTCGGCGCGCTCCAGATCGAGAACCAGGCCCGCATTTGACACTCCGCCACGGTTCCCGGTCTGGGGGCCTCCTTCGGTCGCGGCGGCGCGACGGACTACCAGCAGGACCTGATCAACTCCGACGTCATCGTCATCATGGGCTCCAACATGGCCGAGGCGCACCCGGTGGGGTTCCAGTGGGTGATGGAGGCCAAGGAGCGCGGCGCGAAGGTCCTGCACGTCGACCCGCGGTTCACCCGCACCAGTGCCCACGCGGACGCCCACGTGCCGCTGCGCGCGGGCACCGACATCGCGTTCCTGGGCGGGGTGATCAACCACGTCCTGAGCAACGGGCTGGACTTCCGCGAGTACGTGGTGCCCTACACGAACGCCTCGTTCCTGGTGAGCGAGGACTTCCGGGACACCGAGGACCTCGACGGGCTGTTCAGCGGCTACGACCCGGGGACCGCCTCGTACGACCCGACGTCGTGGCAGTACGAGACGGTGGACGAGGACGAGTCCGCCGAGCAGCACCGCGGCGCGGGCGCGAAGGAGCGGTCCACGCCGTACCAGCACGGCTCGGGCGGGCCGAAGGTCGAGGGCGGCAGCGGCCGGATCGCCGCCGACCCGACCCTGGAGCACCCCCGGTGCGTCTACCAGGTGCTCAAGCGGCACTACGCCCGCTACACGCCGGAGATGGTGGCGCGCGTGTGCGGCGTGTCCGAGGAGCTGTTCCGGGCCGTCTGCGACGCGTGGACGGCGAACTCCGGCCGCGAGCGGACCGGCGCGCTGGTCTACAGCGTCGGCTGGACCCAGCACAGCACGGGCGCGCAGTGCATCCGCGCGGGGGCGATCGTCCAGCTGCTGCTGGGCAACATCGGCCGGCCCGGCGGCGGCGTGTTCGCGCTGCGCGGGCACGCGAGCATCCAGGGCTCCACCGACATCCCGACGCTGTTCAACCTGCTGCCCGGCTACCTGCCGATGCCCACGCCCGAGCACACCGACCTGGCGGCCTACGTCGACGACATCCGGGCCGAGCACCAGAAGGGCTTCTGGCACGACGCCGACGCGTACACCGTGTCGCTGCTCAAGGAGTACTGGGGCGACAAGGCCACCGCCGACAACGACTACTGCTTCGACTACCTGCCCCGCGTCACCGGCGACCACGGCACGTACCGCACGGTCATGGACATGGTCGACGGCAAGGTGTCCGGCTACTTCCTGCTCGGCCAGAACCCGGCGGTCGGCTCGGCGCACGGGAAGCTCCAGCGGCTCGGCATGGCGAACCTGGACTGGCTGGTCGTGCGCGACCTGACCATGATCGAGTCGGCGAGCTTCTGGAAGGACTCCCCCGAGGTCGAGACCGGCGAGATCGTGCCCGAGGAGTGCCGCACGGAGGTGTTCTTCTTCCCCGCCGCGTCGCACGTGGAGAAGGAGGGCACGTTCACCCAGACCCAGCGGATGCTCCAGTGGCGCGAGAAGGCCGTGGAGCCGAAGGACGACCAGCGCTCCGAGCTGTGGTTCTTCTACCACCTGGGCCGGATGCTGCGGGAGCGGCTCGCGGGGTCCACCGACGAGCGCGACCGGCCGCTGCTGGACCTGTGGTGGGACTACGCCGTGGTAGGCGACGAGCCGCAGGCGGACGACGTGCTGCGCCGGGTCAACGGCCTGGACCTGACCACCGGCCGACCGGTGAACGGCTACACCGAGCTGAAGGCGGACGGCAGCACGGCGGCGGGCTGCTGGATCTACAGCGGCGTCTACGCGGACGGCGTCAACCAGGCCGCCCGCCGCAAACCGGGCCAGGAGCAGGACCTCTACGCCACCGAGTGGGGCTGGGCGTGGCCGATGAACCGCCGCGTGCTCTACAACCGGGCCTCCGCCGACCCGGACGGCCGGCCGTGGAGCGAGCGCAAGGCGCTGGTCTGGTGGGACGCCGACCGGGGCGAGTGGACCGGCCACGACGTGCCGGACTTCGAGCGCACCAAGCCGCCGGGCCACCGGCCGCCCCCGGGCGCGGTGGGACCGGAGGCGCTGCACGGCGACGACCCGTTCGTCATGCAGGCGGACGGCAAGGGCTGGCTGTTCGCGCCGAGCGGCCTGGCCGACGGGCCGCTGCCCACCCACTACGAGCCACACGAGTCGCCGGTGCCCAACCCGGTCTACCGGCAGCAGGCCAACCCGACCCGCAAGGTCTACGGCCGGGCGGACAACCCGTCGAACCCGTCGCCGCCCGAGGCGCACGGCGAGGTGTTCCCGTTCGTGCTGACCACCGCGCGGCTCACCGAGCACCACACGGCGGGCGGCATGAGCCGGACCGTGCCGCACCTGGCGGAGCTGCAACCCGAGCTGTTCGTCGAGGTCTCGCCGCGGTTGGCCCGCGAGCGCGGCCTGGAGCACCTGGGCTGGGCGCACGTGGTCACCAGCCGGGCGGCGGTGGAGGCGCGCGTGGTGGTCACCGACCGGATGTCGCCGCTGCGCGTGCACGACCGCCTGGTGCACCAGGTGTGGCTGCCCTACCACTGGGGCGCCACCGGCCTGGTCACCGGCGACTCGGCCAACGACCTGTTCGGCGTGGTGGTCGACCCGAACGTGTTCATCCAGGAGACCAAGGTCGCCACCTGTGACGTGCGACCGGGTCGTCGCCCGCGCGGACCGGCGCTGCTGGAGTACCTGGCGGGGTACCGGCGGCGCGCCGGGATCACCGCCGAGACCGGCACGCACGTGCTCACCGGAGGACCCGCGCACACCGAGGAGGAGCCGTGACCGGGAACAGCTTCCACGGGCCGCTGCACGACGTGGCGGGCGAGGCCGGGTACGTCGACCACCCGCCGCGCGTCGGGTTCTTCACCGACACGTCGGTGTGCATCGGCTGCAAGGCGTGCGAGGTGGCCTGCAAGGAGTGGAACCACGTCCCCGCCTCCGGCTTCGACCTGCTGGGCATGTCGTTCGACAACACCGGGCACCTCGGCGCGGACGCGTGGCGGCACGTGGCGTTCGTCGAGCAGCAGCGGCCCGCGCCGCCGGGGCCGGCCGCGCAGGACCTGGGGATGCCGTCGTTCGACCGGCCGGGCACCTCGACCGACCCGGCGGCCCGCACGGACTTCCGCTGGCTGATGGCGTCCGACGTGTGCAAGCACTGCACGCACGCGGGCTGCCTGGACGTGTGCCCGACCGGGGCGCTGTTCCGCACCGAGTTCGGCACGGTCGTGGTGCAGCAGGACATCTGCAACGGGTGCGGCTACTGCGTGTCCGGTTGCCCGTACGGGGTGATCCAGCGCCGCGAGGGCGACGGGCGGGCCCAGAAGTGCACCCTGTGCTACGACCGGCTCAAGGTGGGTGAGGAACCGGCGTGCGCCAAGGCGTGCCCCACCGACTCCATCCAGTTCGGCGAGCTGGACGTGCTGCGCGAACGCGCCGCCGCCCGCGTGGAGACCCTGCGCGAACGCGGCGAGGAGGGCGCGCGGCTCTACGGCGCGGACCCGGGCGACGGGGTCGGCGGCACCGGGGCGTTCTTCCTGCTGCTGGACGAGCCGGAGGTGTACGGCCTGCCGCCGGACCCCGTGGTGCCGACGCGCGACCTGGCGGCGATGTGGAAGCGCGCGGGCCTGGCGGCGGTCGCGTTCGCCGCCGCCGCGGTGGTCGCGTTCGCCGGGGGCCGCTGATGGGCCGCCGCCGCGACGACCAGGTGGTGCCGGGGGCGGACTTCCGCTCGTACCACGGCCGCCAGGTGCTCCAGACGCCCGCGTGGGAGTGGCCGGTGCCCGCGTACCTGTTCGCGGGCGGGGTGTCGGCCGGCTCGACGCTGCTCGCGGTGGGCGCGGACCTGACCGGGCGGGCCGCGCTGCGGCGCGCGGGACGGCTGGGTGCGCTGGTGTCGCTGGGCGCGGGCATGGTGTTCCTGGTCGCGGACCTGGGTCGCCCGGAGCGGTTCCTGCACATGCTGCGGGTGGCCAAGCCGACGTCGCCGATGAGCGTGGGCACGTGGGCGCTCGTCGCCTACGGCCCGGGGGTGGCCGCGGCCGCGGCGGCGGAGGTGCTCCCCGGCCGCTGGTGGTGGTCGCGGCTGCTCAAGCGGGCCGCGCGGCCGGCCGCGGTGTCGTCGGCGGTGGTCGCGCCCGCCATCGCCTCCTACACGGCGGTGCTGCTGTCGCAGACGGCCGTGCCCGCGTGGAACGAGGCGCACCCGCACCTGCCGTTCGTGTTCACCGGGTCCGCCGCGGCGGCCTCGGGCGGGCTGGGCATGGTGTTCGCGCCGGTGGCCGAGGCCGGTCCGGCGCGGGCGTTCGCCGTGCTCGGCGGTGTCGGCGAACTGGTCGCGTCGCGGGTGCTGGAGCGGCGGCTGGGCCTGGTGCGCGAGGCGTACGCGACGGGCCGGGCGCACCGGCTGCGGCGCTGGTCGGAGGTCCTCACCGCGGGCGGCGTGCTGGGCGCGGCGCTGGGCGGGCGGGGCGGGGCGCTGGGCGGGCGGGGCGGCCGGGCGGTGGCGGTGCTGTCCGGGCTGGCGCTGCTGGCGGGCAGCGCGTTGCAGCGGTTCGGCGTGTTCGAGGCCGGCGTGGCGTCCACCCGGGACCCCAAGTACGTCGTGGTGCCCCAGCGGGAGCGGGTGTCACAGGACGACGCGCGTGTCGTCCGGGAGGCGGCGCGTCAGGCCGAGTGAGTCGAGCAGCTCCAGCAGCGGCACCGCCACGCGGCGGGTCGTGCCCAGCGCGGCCTTGGCCCGGCTCGTGGTGAACGGCCCGTCGAGCCCGGCGAGGACCGCGGCGGCCCGCTGCGGCGCGTCGGGTGCGAGCACCACGCCGTCGGCGACGCGCACCAGCCTGCCCACCCGCACCGCCGCCGCCAGCTCCCGCGCGCCCAGCCCCAGCTCGGCGAGCCGGTTCGCGTCCGGCGCGGCGAACGGCGCGCGCGCCAGGTCGGCCTCCACGGCGGCCACCGCCCGCTCCACCGGCGCGGGCAGCGCGGCGGCGGTGGGCACCTTGCCGTCCACCACGTGCAGCCCGGCCTGGTCGAGGACGGCCGCGACCAGCTCGTGCGGCACGTCGAGCCGGCGGGCCAGCACCTCGGTGGGCATCCCGGCGGCCAGCGGCTGCTCCGCCCGCCACGCGGCGACCGCCTCGGGCGCGCGGCGCACCAGCTCGACCCAGTGGTCGGGATCGGCGCGCCACTCCCCCACCGGCACGCCCGCGTCGCCGAACCCGAGCGAGCGCAGCTCCCGCGCGGTCACCAGGCCGCGGTGGCGCAGGTGGGAGGCGGCCACGTCGCCGGTCAGGTCCAGGCCGCGCAGCCGCGCCGCGCCCCGGCGGGTCAGCGCGGGCGGGCGCACGTCGAGCACCAGCACGCCGGCCGCGATCCGGTGCAGGCCGGGGTCGCGCAGCAGGCCGCGGTCGCCGGCGCGCAGCGGCAGCGGGCGCGCCAGGACCAGCCGCGCGGTACCCGGGCCCAGCGGTCGCACGTGGGCCGGGACGGCGGCCGAGCCCACGTGCAGCACGAGCCGGGCGGGCACCTCCGCCGCGCCCAGCCGCACGTCCAGCTCGCGCACCACCGGCCACGCGCCGGGCGCGAGCAGCGCGTCGCCGCGGCCCACCCGGTCGCGATCCACGCCGCGCAGGTTCACCGCGACGCGGGCCACGCCGCCCACCCGGTCGACCGGTTCGCCCAGCGCCTGCAGGCCGCGCACCGGCACGCGCCGCCCGTTGAGCTCCAGCTCGTCGCCGACCGCGACGGTGCCCGCGCCGAGGGTGCCGGTGACGACGGTGCCCGCGCCGCGCACGGTGAACGACCGGTCCACCCACAGCCGCACGTCGGCCGCCGGGTCGGGTTCGGGCAGGCCGCGGGCCACCTCGTCCAGCGCGGCGCGCAGCCCGTCGAGGCCCTCGCCGGTGCGCCCGCTGACCACCACCGACTGCACGCCGCGCAGCGACGTGCCGTCCAGGTGCAGCCGGGCCTCCTCCAGGGCGGTGGCCGGGTCCGCCAGGTCCGCGCGGGTGACGACGAGCAGGCCGTGCCGCACGTCCAGGCCGTCGAGCGCGGCCAGGTGCTCGGCGGACTGCGGCATCCAACCCTCGTCGGCGGCGACCACGAGCATCGCGGCGGGCACCGGTCCGACGCCCGCGAGCATGTTGGTGGTGAACCGCTCGTGGCCGGGCACGTCGACGAACGCCACCGGCCCGCCGGGCAGCGTGGTCCAGGCGAAGCCGAGGTCGATGGTCAGGCCGCGGCGGCGCTCCTCGGCCCACCGGTCGGGTTCCATGCCGGTCAGCAGCCGGATGAGCGTGGACTTGCCGTGGTCGACGTGCCCGGCGGTGGCGATCACCCGCATCGCAGCACGGCTCCCCGCAGCGCGCCGTCGTCGGCGGGGTCCACGGTGCGCAGGTCCAGCAGGCACCGGCCGCGCTCGACCCGGCCCACGACCGGCGGCCGGCCGGCGCGCAGCCGCGCC
>NZ_JBPKJK010000270.1:0-7012 GCF_051756985.1 Saccharothrix sabaoui | reverse complement strand
CCGTCTCACGTCAGCCAGCTCTGCCCGCCGAAGTCCTCGTCGTCGTCCACCGGCGCGGGACGCCGGGGTGCCGGCCTCGCCGCGGGCGGCGGGGGCGGGGGCGACGGCGGGACCGGTGCGGCGGCGGGGAACGGCGTCGTCGGGGGCGTCGGCGCGGGCGTCGTCCACGCGGCGCCCGGTGCCGGGGCCTCGTAGGTCGGCTCGTCGTCCTCGGCGCCGAAGCGGTACTCGTCCGGCTTCTTCTGCGTCGCGGCCTGCGTGCCCCACCCGCCGGCGGCCTTCTGCCGCGCCTCGGTCTCCTCGATGCGCTCGACGACCTTCTGCGCGACCTGCCCCTGCTTGGAGAAGCTGTCGGCCGCCTTGTCCCTGGCCTCGCGCGAACGGCGCTCCCGCAGCTCACGCCGGTCGGCGTGCTCCCGCGAGATCTCGTCCATGCGGCTCTTGGCCGCGGCCAGCCTCTCCGACGCGACGCTCATCGGCGCTCCTCACCCAGCACGCCCTGGACCCGGCTCAGGGCGACGTCGTCGTCGAACAGCGAGCCGGTCGTGCGCCACTGCCCGGGGCTCCTGCGCTCGTCGTCACCGCCACCGCCCTGCTGACCGCCGGCGGCGGGCGTGCCGCCGGCCATGCCGCCCATCATGCCGCCGCCGACCGCCGACCCGCCCGGCTGGCCCGCGGTGCTGCCGTCGTGCATGGACGGCAGGGTCGCCGAACCGGCCTGGCCGGCCTGGGAGGCGTTGGTGTCCGACGCGAGGCCCTGGTCGGCGGAGTTCGGGGCGCTCCACGTGCTGTCCGAACCGGACGGCGAGCCGCCCAGCACCGAGTCCGCGCCGTTGAAACCGCTCGGGCCGCCGCCGAGGACCGACGCGCCGGACGCGGACGTGGTGCCCTCGGTGTTGTACTGCACGGGGCCGTCGAACGCGGGCGCCGCGCCGAACCCGCCGCCGCCACCGCCGTGGCCGCCGAAGCCGCCGCCACCGCCGCCGTCGAAGCCGGGGGCGGGACCGAAGGCCGGGCCGCCACCGCCGGGGCCGCCGGCACCGGGACCGCCGCCGAACCCACCGCCACCGCCGCCGTCGAAGCCCGGCGCGGGACCGAAGCCGGGACCGGGCTGCGGGACGCCGGCCGCGGGCGTCGGGGCGCCCTGGGGCTCGGTGAACCCGCCGAAGGCGCTCGCCGCCGGACCACCGTCCGCGACCGGCACGGGCGCGCCCTGCGGCTCGGTGAAGCCACCGGCGAAGCCGCTGTCCGCGACCGGCACCGCGGCCACCTCGGGCGCGGTGAAGCCGGGCGCCGCGCCGATGGCCGACTCCAGCCGGTCGGCCGGCGCGGGCATCGTGGTCACGTCGCCGGGCCGGTCCGCGCTCGGCAGGTTGGGGGTGGCCGCCGCGTCCGAACCGGCGTCGGGGTCGTCCTCGCCGAACTCCACGCCGTACTGCTCCGGCGACCCGTCGCCGTTGTCCACGCTCAGGTTGATCTCGCCGGTCAGCGGGTCGACCTCGGCCGTGATGGCCAGGCCGTCCAGCTCGATCAGCGCCTTGCCGTCGGCGCCCGCCTCGATCGGGATGGCGGCGTCAGACCCGCCCTGACCTGCGTTTTCGCCAGGGGCGAACAGGGTGTTGGCACCCGCCGCCGCGCCCGCGGCACCCGCCCCGGCGACGCCGCCGGACGCGGTGGTCGCACCCGCCAGCGCCCCGGCCAGTGCCGCGCCGCCGTTCTGGCCCATCAGCGCCTTGAGCGCGTCGGGGTTGTTGCTGAAGTCGACGTCGTACGTCTTCGGCTCGCTCTGCGGCGTGTCGACGGTGATCTTCACGTGGCCGTTCGCGTCCGGCTCGGTGATCTTGATCTCGTTGTCGCCGCTCTTGATGGTGACGGTCTCGGGGTTCTCCTCCTCGCCCTTGAGGCCGTCGGGCTTGCCGCCCTGCTGGTCGTCCGGCTTGCCGTCGCCGTCGAGGTCGTCGGGCTTGCCGTCGCCGTCGAGGTCGTCGGGCTTGCCGTCGCCGTCGAGGTCGCCCGGGACCTGGAGGGCGTCCGGCTTGCCGTCGCCGTCCTTGTCCAGCGGGTTCTCCGGCTTGGGCATCTCCGGCACACCGCCGCCACCACCGCTGCCGCTGCCGCCACCGCCGCTGGGCATGCCGCCACCGCCGCCGCCCGACCCCGTGCCGCCACCGCCACCGCCGGTGCCACCACCGGTGCCGGTGCCGGTGCCGCCGCCCGTGCCGTCGTCACCCGGGTCCGACGCGGGCGCCGGGAACGGGTTCTCGAACCCGGCCATGTAGTTGGCGAGCGTGTCCCACTTCGCGTCCACAGAGG
This sequence comes from Saccharothrix sabaoui, assembly GCF_051756985.1. Taxonomy (NCBI): domain Bacteria; kingdom Bacillati; phylum Actinomycetota; class Actinomycetes; order Pseudonocardiales; family Pseudonocardiaceae; genus Saccharothrix; species Saccharothrix sabaoui. Next base: position 4,699 of record NZ_JBPKJK010000270.1, on the reverse strand, counting down.
ACTTGGTTTCCGCGCAGCACTGCTTGAACTGCTCGTAGAGGCCCCAGAACTCGGTGTTGAACGAGTCCCTGATCCACTTCTTGCACTGGTTGATCGCGTAGTCGCGGTTCTCGTCGTTGAGCGTGCAGTCGTCGGAGTGGATGCGGTCCGCGATGTTGCTGCCGGTCTTCGAGTCGACCCAGCCCGCGATCTCCAGCACCCGGTCCTTGGAGTAGTCGCCCTCGCCGCGCGCGAACGAGACGACCTTCTCCGCCATGAACGTGTCCGCCTGGCCGATCTGCTCCCGGTACATGCCGAGGACCTCGTCGGCCTTGCTCTTGCACAGCTCGTACACGCCGCCGACCGCCGTGCGGGTCAGGTCCGCCGCACCGTTCAGGGCGTCGCCCAGCTCGGTGACCTTCGGCACCAGCTCGCCGCTGTAGTGCTCCTGCGACGCCTGGGCCGCCGCGCCCTCCCACTCGCCGTACAGGCCCTTGAGCTGCGCGTCCACCTCCGACTTCAGCTCGTCGACGCGGGACTTGGCGGCGCTGAACTCGTCGGCCTCCATGAGCAGCTTGTGGAAGTTGATCCCGCGCTGCTCGTCGTACGGCTTGTTGATGTGCTCGGCGAGGTTGAGGGAGTGCGTGTTGCCGACGCAGTCGCCCGGCCGGTTGTTCCAGATGGGCTCGAACTTCTCGAAGACCTTCAGCCCGGCCTTGCCCGCGTCGAACAGCTCGTCGGACAGCTTCACGCCCGTGCCGGCCGCCGTGGGCGGCTGCTTGCCGTCCAGCGCCTTCTCGCCGTCCTCGACGGCCTTGGTCTGCTCGCGCGAGTTGTAGCTGTTGGACTCGCCCTCGGCCTTGGCCTCGTCGTAGCGGCCCTGGAGGCCGTTGTCGGCGGACGCGCCGTCGCCCCAGTTCCAGAAGCTGGAGGTGTCGTAGCGGTCCTTGTAGGCGTTGGCGTCGTCGGGGATGCTCCACGGCGCGGTGTCGGAGACGTAGGCGTGCATCAGCTCCGCCTTCTTGTCCTCCGACACGTTCGGGTCGTCCAGGACGGCCTTGACGTCGTTCCAGCTCGGCGTGGCCATCAGTACTGGCTCCCCACGTTGCCCGCGTTGGTGGACTCGACGTCGTCGTAGGTCGCGGCGCCGGAGCCGATCTTCCCGGCGAACCCGGCCAGCACACCGGTCATGTTCGCGATGCCCTTGCCGAAGTTGTCGATCCCCGTCTTGTACTTGGCGAAGTGCTGCTGGTGCGCCTCGCCGAAATCACGGGCGATCGTCTCGGTCTGGCCGACCTTCTTCAACTCGTCGGCCGTGTCCTTCGCGGCATCCGAAATGCCCTTCGAGGCTTTACGCATCGCCTCGGTACTGGTGCCGTAACCGGCCACGGCGATCCACTCCCCTCCGTGGCACGACGGCCACGACCCTCTCAACCGACTCGCCCGGTACGACGCGGGCGTTCGGCACGCGGTTCCCATCGTGGCAGCTCGCACGGCCGGGCGAGCACCTTTTCCGGCCGGTCCTCGCAGATGTGGACGCCGGGGCGGGTCAGCCCTGCCGAGGGGGACCGGGCGGGTGGGGCGGCTGCCGGGGCGGGGGCGGCGGCGAGCCGGGCGGTGGGCCGTACGGCGGTCCGGGCTGCCCCGGCCGGCCGGGCGGCCCGTACGGCGGCCGGCCCTGCGGCTGCTGCCCGAACGGCGGCTGCTGCCCGTACTGCTGCTGCCCGTGCGGGGGCTGGCCGTGCGGGGGCTGGCCGTACTGCTGACCGGGGTACCCGGGCGGCGGTGGGGGGCCGGGGTTGCCCCGGCCCTTCTTCACCCGCACCACCACGAGCACGACGACGGCGAGCACCACCAGCGCGATGATCGCCAACGTGCTGTAGCCCAGCATCCGGACCCCCGGGACGTGAGACGTCAGTGCACCGAGGAAACCACACCGGCGAGGCGCTGGGCGGCGGACTCGGCCAGCTCGTGCGTCGCCGCCTCCACCATCACCCGGACCAGCTGCTCGGTGCCCGACGGGCGCAGCAGCACCCGGCCGGTGTCGCCCAGCTCGGCCTCCACGGCGGCCACGGCCTCGCCGACCGCCGCGTCCTGGGCCACCGCGGCCTTGTCGGCCACGACCACGTTCAGCAGCACCTGCGGCAGCCGGTGCATGACCGACGCCAGCTCGGCCAGCGGCCTGCCGGTCTCGGCCATGCGCGCCATCAGGCGCAGCGCGGTCAGCAGGCCGTCGCCGGTGGTGGCGTGCGCGGGCAGGATGACGTGCCCGGACTGCTCGCCGCCGAGGGCGAACCCGCCCGCGCGCAGCTCCTCCAGCACGTACCGGTCGCCCACCGCGGTCGTCTTCACCTCGATGCCGTGCTCGCGCATCGCGATGTGCAGGCCGAGGTTGCTCATGACGGTGGCGACCAGCGTGTCGTCGGTCAGCTCACCGGACTCCTTCATGCCCAGCGCCAGCACGGCCATCACCTGGTCGCCGTCCAGGTCGTTGCCGTCGGCGTCGACCGCGACGCAGCGGTCCGCGTCGCCGTCGTGCGCGATGCCCAGGTCCGCGCCGTGCTCGACGACGGCGGCGCGCAGCAGCGCCACGTGGTTCGAGCCCACGCCGTCGTTGATGTTCAGGCCGTTCGGCGCGGAGTGGATCTCCACGACCTCCGCGCCCGCCCGCCGGTAGGCGTCCGGGGCGGCGACGGACGCGGCGCCGTGCGCGCAGTCCACCACGACCTTCAGGCCGTCCAGGCGGTGCGGCGTCACCTTCAGCAGGTGCTGCACGTACTGGCCCTCGGCGTCCTCGATGTCGCGGACCCGGCCGATGCCCGCGCCGGTCGGCCGGTGGCGGCCCTCGCCCGTCTTCTGCTCGATCTCGTCCTCGACCGCGTCGGGCAGCTTGTGCCCGCCGGCGGCGAAGAGCTTGATGCCGTTGTCGGGCATCGGGTTGTGCGACGCGGAGATCATCACGCCCACGTCGGCGCCCAGCGCGGCCACCAGGTGGGCCACGGCCGGGGTCGGCAGCACGCCCGCGCGCAGCACGTCCGCGCCCGCCGACGTGAGACCCGCCACCACGGCCGCCTCCAGCATCTCGCCGCTGGCGCGCGGGTCGCGGCCGACCACGGCGACCGGCCGGTGGGACCGGTCGTGCTCGGCCAGCACGCGCGCCGCCGAGGCGGCCAGCGACAGCGCCAGCTCGGGGGTCAGGTCCGCGTTGGCGAGACCGCGTACGCCGTCGGTGCCGAACAGGCGAGGCATGATCGCCGTGACCTCCACGTGAATTGCGCAACACAGGGCTGGCAAGGCCGACAAAAACACCGCGGGAGCAGCAGTTCGACGTAGGACGAAGAACTGGCTGCTCCCGCGGGGTGGTGCTCGCTGGACCCGGAAGTGGGGTCAGCGCTTGCTGTACTGAGGCGCCTTGCGGGCCTTCTTCAGGCCGTACTTCTTCCGCTCCTTGACCCGGGGGTCGCGGGTGAGGAAGCCGGCCTTCTTCAGCACCGGGCGGTCCTCGGAGTCGACGGCGATCAGCGCACGCGCGATCGCGAGGCGCAGCGCACCGGCCTGGCCGGTGGTGCCGCCGCCGCGCAGGTTCGCGATGACGTCGAACGTCTCCGGCTTCTCCGTCGTCACCAGGGGCTCGCGGATGAGCTGCTGGTGCACCTTGTTCGGGAAGTACGCCTCGAGCGACTTGCCGTTCAGGGTGAACTTGCCGGTGCCGGGCAGGAGGCGCACGCGGACGATGGCCTGCTTGCGGCGGCCGACGGTCTGCGCCAGGTGGTGCGCACCCGCGTTCAGGGTGTGGCGCACGACCGGAGCGGCCTCGTCGGCATCGGCCTCGTCAGCGTCGGCCTCGTCAGCGTCCGCTTCGGTGGCGTCCGCTTCGGTGGCGTCGGTGTCGGCGTCGATGCCCTCGGCGTCGGTGCCCTCGGCCTCGGCGGCGTCGGCGGCCTCGGCGTCGGTGCCCTCGACAGCCTCGGGGGCGGTCTCGTCGGCGTCGGTCTCGACGGCGTCGAGGTCGGCCTCAGGGGTGGTCACGTCGATGTCCTCGGTCTGCTGCGGCTCGGTCACTGGGCGACCTTCTTGATCTCGTACTGCTGCGGCTGCTGCGCAGCGTGCGGGTGGTTCGGGCCCGTGTAGACCTTGAGCTTGCCCGCCATCGCGCGGCCGAGGCGGTTCTTGGGCAGCATGCCCTTGATCGCCTTCTCGACAAGACGGTCGGCACGGGTGTCCAGCACCTCGCCGAACGAGCGCTGGCTGAGGCCGCCCGGGAAGCCGGAGTGCCGGTACACGAACTCCTGGTCACGCTTCTTGCCGGTCAACGCCACCTTGTCCGCGTTGATGACGATGACGAAGTCACCGGTGTCAACGTGGGGGGCGTAAGTCGGCTTGTGCTTGCCGCGCAGCAGCGTCGCGGCCTGGGTGGCGAGCCGACCGAGCACCACGTCCTGGGCGTCGATCACGTGCCAGGCTCGGGTCACCTCGCCGGGCTTCGGGCTGTACGTGCGCACGGGTCTACCTCGTCGTCACTTGCGTCTGGGGTCATTGCGGCGGTTGCTCAGGCCAGAGACCCCAGGTGGGCAGAGGACCAGAACACGAGGCGCGCATAGAGCACACCAGGTACCGCACAACAACGTAGGAAGATACCGGGTGGGGTCGGGGCTGGTCAAAACGACCCCCCTTCACCCGGTGCCGGCACCCCTCGCGGAGGTCTCCGCGGGCGGCCGGT
>NZ_JBPKJK010000269.1:0-7087 GCF_051756985.1 Saccharothrix sabaoui | reverse complement strand
ATCATGGTGTCGTTCAGGCAGCGCGTGGTGCCGGACCGCCCCACCCCCGGACGGGGGCGTGGACCGGGCAGCCCCGTCCGGGTCCGCGACCCGGTGGGTCACGACCAGCGCGACGCCCGGCGCGTCCAGGGTGCCCCGGGCCCCCTCGTCCGCCGCGCGGTGAGCACGACGAACCAGGCCACCGCCGCCGCGGCGGGCGGGACGAGCCACGCGCCCGCCGTCGACACGTCCTCGGGCCGGACGGGGGCCATCACGCCGAGCCGGTCGAAGACCAGCGGCACGCGGTCGCCGACCACCGCCGGGCGGACGCCGCGCCCCAGCGCGTCCACCACACCGCGCCCGTCGCAGGACAGCACGTACCGCTCCTCGTCGTCGTCGCGCGCCGTCTGCGCCACGACGCGGTCGACCACCACGCACGCGTCCCGCTCGCCGAACCACGCCGACCACAGCGGCGGCCCGGTGATCGCGGTCAGCGCCGGCAGCCCCAGCCCGAGGAACAGCGCCGCGCCCAGCACCGCGTCGCGCACGCGGAGCGCCCGGTAGACGAGGGCGAAACCGGTCCCCCCGACGACGAAGCCGGTCGCCCCGACCCACCACCACCCGTCGCCGCCGACCAGGAAGCCGGCGACGACCTGCACGACCACGCACGCGCCCGCCGACGCGAGCAACACCCGACGTCCCACCGGAATCCCCACCGAACCCCCACCGCCGACCGACGAGCTCCACCGGTCGGACGCGCGCCGGCCCGTGCGCGTTCCGGTCGGTCGGACCGGCGTGGTGTGGACGACCGGCAGCCGCGGCCACGTCGCGGCGGCTACGACCGGTCCCCGTGCGCGAAATCGCCCGGGCGGGCGGACAACCACACCGGTGCTGCACGACCACAGCCGTCAAGGGGTGGCGACACCGGCTCGGACGCAGGGAACAGCGCGCTCAGGAGTCCCCTGACCGGGTGACGGGCACCGCGTCGGGGGTGGTCGGGGAGCGGCGTCGGCCCACCCGCTCGACCAGCGCCAGCAGCGGCGCGGTCATCGCGGTGGTCACCAGCGCCATGACGACCATCAGCGAGTACAGGTCCTCGTGCAGCAGGCCCAGTTGCAGCCCGACGGTGAGGATGACCAGCTCGGTCAGGCCGCGGGTGTTGAGCAGCACGGCGAGGGACGCCGCGTCGCGCGGCGGCACCCGGTGCAGGCGGGCCGAGACGTAGGCGGCGCCCGCCTTGCCGCCGACCGCCACGAGCAGCACCAGGAGGAGGTCGACGACGCCGGACCCGCCGATCGTGGACAGGTCGACCTTGAGGCCGGCCGTCACGAAGTAGACCGGCAGCAGCACCGAGGTGATGGTGCCGATCCGGCGCGCCACGTCGGCCCGCAGGCCGCTGTCGGCGTCCTTCGGGAAGACGAACCCGAACAGGAACGCGCCGAACGCGAAGTGCAGGCCGAGCCACTCGGTCGCGCCGCCGGACGCGAGCACGCCGACGGTGATCGCCACGAGCCGCGGGGTGTCCGCGCCGGACGCCGTCCAGCGGGCGGCCAACCGGCGCAGCAGCGGGCGCACGACGAGGAGCAGGACCGCCAGGTACGGCACGGCGAGGAGCAGCCGCCACTCCGAGCCGGTGCCGCCGACGAGCACGACCACCCCGGTGAGGACCGACCACACCACGACGTCGCCGATCGCGGCGATGCCCAGCGAGAGCGTGCCGAGCGGGGTCTGCTGGATGCCGCGGTCGGCCAGGATGCGCGCCAGCACGGGGAACGCGGTGGCGCCCATGGCCACCCCGAGGAAGAGCACGAACCCGAGTTCGTGCCGGGTCCCGTAGGACCCGAGCAAGTACCAGGCGAGCGCCGCGCCCAGCGCGAACGGCACGAGCGTGGCGCTCAGCGCGACCCCGGTCATGACCCGCCGCCCGGTGGCGAGCAGGGACCGGTCCAGCTCCAGCCCCACCAGGAACATGAACAGCGCGACGCCGACGTTCGCCAGCGGCGACAGCAGGGGGCGCACGTCGGTCGGGATCACCGCGGCGGACAGCCCGCCCGAGAACAGCGTCGGCCCGAGCAGGATGCCGCAGAGGATCTCGCCGATCACCGGCGGCTGCCCCAGCCTGCGGGCGAGCGCGCCGAAACCCTGGGCCAGCAGCAGGATCAGCGCCAGGTCCAACAACAGCACGGCCACGTGGTCGCTCACGGTCGGTCCCCTCCGTCGGGTTCATCCACTGTGGACTGGGCTCCCGGGCGGCGGCGACCACCGCTCCCGGTCAGAAGAACACGTCGCCGAACACGGCCGGCGCCGCGGCCAGGCAGCTGTACCGGACGAAGCGCCCGGCCAGCCCGACCGCGAGGAACAGCTCCACCCGCATCCGGGTGAGGCCGGCGAGCACGGTCGTCATCCCGAACGGGGGAAGCCCGACCACCGAGCTGAGGCCGAAGACCCCGGCCATCCACCGCGGGTCCTCGCGGGCGCGCTCGGTCGCCGCCTTCAGCAGGGCGGCCACCCGACCCGGTTCGCGCTCAGGGCGGGCCGCCCGGCGCGGCAGCCGGCGCGACAACCAGCGCGGTGGTCGCCACGACAGCCGCAGCGCGCCCACCGCGGCGTAGTAGTGGACCAGCTTGCCCAGCACCTGACCAGCGGCGATCGCCGCGCCCAGGGCGGCGAACGGGATGTCCGGCCGCTGGGTGACGAGCCCGATGAGGAACAGCTCGATGCTGCCGAACGGGACGACCGCCGTCGCGAACGCCAGCCCGAAGGCGATGCCGAGCCACGTCAGCACCGCTCTCCCGGCGACGGGGGTGCTGATTCGGGAATCCGAAAGACTCCGAACGGCTCAATCTGGCGACGGGGCATTGCACCCGTCTGACCTATCGTTCCGGTATTTGACATGTGCTTTTCTTTCTTCGGCCAGCATTGCGAATGAATATTTGACGAAGATGTCGGAGGTTTTGCCGGGAATAGACGCACTGTGGTGAACCGATCTCACGTTCGACCGGCGGCTGGCTCCAGCCGCTCTGGGGAGGTTGAACATGCAGTTCCTCGGTCTCGGCACCGATGCCGGAATCGTGTACCAGACCATGATCAAGTACCCGCACGTCGGCATCGCGGAGCTGGGGCTCTGGCTGACGTGGTCGGCAGGCAGGCTGAACCGCGCGCTGGACGAACTCGTGCAGCTCAACCTGGTCAAACCGGACTGGCAGGACCACGACCGGGACGAGGTCGTCCTGGTCGACCCGGGCACGGCGCTGCACGGGTTGCTGGAAGCGCAGGAAGCGGTGCTGGCCTACCACCAGCAGGACGTCGCCCGCAGTCGGGCGCTGGTGTCGAGCATGCTCGCCGAGTACGAGCAGGCGCAGGTGGACCAGGGCGATTTCCCGGACCAGCGCGTGCTGGGCCCGGAAGCGGTGCAGAGCTTCGCCGACAGCCTGGCGGACAACTGCACGTCGGAGATGATGTCGTTCTCGCCGGGTGGTCCGGCGCCGCAGCCGCAGGAGGCCGCGGACCGGGCCGAGGACCTCCGGCTGCTGGGGCGCGGCGTGCGCATCCGCAGGCTCTACCTGGAGAGCATCGCCAACGACACGGCCGCCGTCGCCTACGCGCGCTGGCTGGTCGAGCAGGGCGGCGAGGTGCGCACCGTGCCGAGCCTGCCGGTCCGGATGTCCCTCTACGACCGCAAGGTGGCGATAGTGGCCATCGACCCGCACAACTCCGACGAGGGCATCGTGGTGCTGCGCGGCACCGGTGTGCTCACCGCGCTGTGCGCGTTCTTCGACCACGCCTGGGAACCCGCCACCGGGATCGGCGCACCGGTCAACCGGGACGTCGACGGCCTCACCGCGCAGGACCACGAGGTCCTGCGCCTGCTGGCCGACGGGCACACCGACGCCGTGGTCGCCCGCAAGCTCGGCGTGTCGGTCCGCACGACGCGCCGGGTGATCGCGGACCTGGCCGAGCGCCTGGGGGCGCGGAGCCGGTTCCAGGTCGGCGTGCGGGCGGTCGAGGTCGGCTGGCTGTCCGGCGGCTGTCGGGGCTGACCCGGCCGGTGGCGCGGCGGTCACAACGACAGGACCTGGCCGAGGTCGGCCCGTTCGGCGGCCTCGGCCACCCGGTGCGCCACGGCCACGTCCAGGATGGCCATCCCGAACGCGTTGCACACCACGACGTCGGTGTCCGCGCCGCGTCCGGGGTGGTCGCCGGACACCACCTCGCCGAGCGTGGCGTCCACCTTGCGCACCGACGTGCCGGGTGAGCCGCCGTCGCCCTCCACGATGCCCGACGGCGGCAGCAGCTCGCCCGCGCGGTACATGCGGCCCAGCAGCCGGCGGTTGTCGCTGCTGACCAGCTCCCAGTCGTCGACCACCAGCAGGTCGCAGCGGCGCACCGCGTCGGGCAGCAGGTCGTCGAGCGACACGTTGGACACCAGCGCGCCCGGCGACAGCCAGTCGTGCGGGATGTAGCCCTCGGTCACCGTCGTCACCGGCACCACCAGGTCCGAGCCGCGGACGCAGTCCCGCGCCGACGCCGCCACCGACACGGTCAGCCGGGGCCTGCGCGCCGACGCCTCCTCGCGGAACCGCTCCGCCCGCGCCGGGTCGATGTCGAACACGACGACCTCGGCCAGGGTCGGCACCGTGTCCGCGAGCAGCTCCAGGTGCGTCATCGCCAGCGTGCCGCAGCCGATCAGGCCCATCCGGGACGCGCCCGGCCGGCCGAGCGACCGCGCGGCCACGGCGGTCACCGCGGCGGTGCGCAGCGCGCTGATGTGCGCCGCCTCCATCAGCGTCCGGGGCCGCGCGGTCTCCGGGTCGAGCAGGAGGGTGAAGCCCTGCGAGCGCGGCAGGCCGCGCTCGACGTTGCCGAGGCTGGCGTTGATGGTCTTCAGGCCGACCGCGAAGCCGTCCTCGAACTCGACCGCGCCCGGCATCGCCAGGCACCGGTTGGCCGCGCCGCTGGGCGACCGCCACGGCAGGTACGCCTCCTCCGGCAGCATCACCCGGCGCTCGGTGTGCAGCCGCAGCGCCTCGGCCACCACCGCGACGGCGTCGACCTCGGTCAGCGCGCGCACGACGTCGTCGCGGGTGAGGTAGCGGAACTCGTTGATCGCTGTCGTCACAGGGGGTCTCCTGAAGAGGGGGACGGTGGTCAGCCGACCTTGCAGAGCTGGTCCTGGTCCAGCGCCAGGGCGTGCACGAGCTCGGGCAGCCGGTAGTGGTCCGCCGTGCGCGCGTCGGGGCGCAGCAGGTGCGCGGCGACGAGTTCGTCGAGCACGTCGAGCGCGTCCACGACGGGCAGGCGCAGCAGGTCGGCGGCGGTGCCGAGGTGGAACGTGCCGGGGCCCAGGGTCGACAGCCGCAGCAGCGCGTCGCGGAGGTCGCCCGCCAGCCCGGCGAACGACGGCAGCAGCCGCTCCCGCACGTCCAGGTCGCCCACCCGCAGCTCGTCCAGCACCCGCCGCGGGTCGCGCAGCCGTTCGGCCAGCCGCCGCAGCGGCCAGTGCGGGCGGGCGGCCAGCCGCGAGCCGCACACGCGGATCGCGATCGGCAGGTGCCCGCACACCTCGGCGATGTCGAGCGCCGTCCGGTGCTCGGCGGCGGTCCGGTCGACGCCGATGATCCGGCCCAGCAGCTGCATCGACTCGGCGGGGGAGAACGGGCCGAGCGTGATGCGCGCGGCGCCCTCCAGGGTGGCCAGCAGGGAGCGGCTGGTGATCAGCACCCCGCAGCCGGGCACGGACGGCAGCAGCGGTCGCACCTGGCGCTCGTCGTGGGCGTCGTCGAGGATCAGCAGGGTGCGGGTGCCCGCCAGCGTGCGGCGGTACAGCTCGACCTTCGCCGGGGTCGACTCCGGCAGCCGGTCGGCCGGCACGCCGAGCCGCGCCAGCAGGCTGTCCAGCACGGTGTCGGCGCCGGGCGGCGACGCGTGCCTGCCGCCGAGGTCCACCAGCAGCTGGCGGTCCGGGAAGTGCTTGCCCAGCAACCTGGCCGCGCGCTGGGCCAGGGTGGTCTTGCCGACGCCGTTCATGCCGCTGACGACGCACGCGGTGGGCAGCTCGGCCTGCCCGGTGGAGCCGCTCAGCACCGCGCACGCCCGCTCGGTCTCGACGGCCCGGCCGGTGAAGTCGCTGGGCTCCGGCGGCAGCGCGGGGTCGGCCTCCTGCCGCCGCGTCCACAGCTTGATCGTCGTGCGCGGCGTGCGCGGCACGGAGGTGAGGATCGACTGGTGCAGGTCCCGCAGCTCGGCGGACGGGTCCAGGCCCACCAGCTCGGCGAGGGCGGTGCGGAAGTCCTGGTACACGGCCAGCGCGTCGGCCGTGCGGCCACTGCCGTGCAGGGCGGTCATCAGCTGCATCCGCGGTCGTTCCCGCAGCGGTTCCGCGGCGATCAGGGCGGTGAGGTCGGTGATCAGCCGCTGGTGCTCGCCCAGGGCCAGTTCGGCGTCGATGCAGCTCTCCAGCGCGGTGAGCCTGGCCTCCTCCAGGCTCGGCTGCTCCACCGTGGCGAGGTGGTCGGTGACCCCGCCCAGCGCCGGGCCGTTCCACCGCGACAGCGCGTCGCGCAGCAGCCTGCTCGCCTCGGCGTGCCTGCCGTCGGCCAGGGCGGCGCTGCCGCGCGCCGCCAGCGTCTCGAACTCGACCAGGTCGAGCTGGACCCGCTCCTCCGCCAGGAACTCGAAGCGGTAGCCGGGTGGCTGGCGCGTGATCCTGGCCTCCGCGCCGAGCAGGCTGCGCAGCCGCGAGGCGTAGGTCTGGATCTGCGCCTGCGTCGTCGAGGGCAGGTCCTCGTCCCACAGCATCTGCATCAGCCTGGCGTCCGAGACCACCCGGCCCCGGGCCAGCAGCAGCGCCGCCAGGAAGGTGCGCATCTTCGAACCGCGCACTTCGATCTGCGTGTCGCCAGCCCACGCCCCCACCAGACCAAGTACCTGGAACCTCATCGACCACCCCTCACACGCTCGCGCGGCGGCGTTGCCCGCGTGCTCTCGCCTCAAGGCAGTTTGTTCAAGGTTTTCCAACATGTCAGCCGTCCTGTTTGGCAGGAACATGCCTTGACAGGATGTGGCCTCACGAGTGCTCCCCGTGACGACCGCAGGGCGTCCGGACGCG
>NZ_JBPKJK010000268.1:0-7354 GCF_051756985.1 Saccharothrix sabaoui | reverse complement strand
CCCCGGGCACCTCCAGAAGCCCGGCAGCACGGTCGCGCTGGAGCGCGGCGACAGCGGCGTGACGGTCCGCCGGACCCTGCTGCCGTCGGGTCTGCGGGTGATCACGGAGCGCGTGCCGGGCGTGCGGTCGGCGTCGGTCGGCCTGTGGGTGCAGGTGGGGTCGCGCGACGAGCGCGCCGAGGTCGCGGGCGCCGCGCACTACCTGGAGCACCTGCTGTTCAAGGGCACGGCGAACCGCTCGGCGGCGGCCATCGCGGAGGAGATCGACGCGGTCGGCGGCGAGCTGAACGCGTTCACCGCGAAGGAGCACACCTGCTACTACGCGCACGTCCTGGACGAGGACCTGCCGCTCGCGGTGGACCTGGTGTGCGACGTGGTGTTCGAGGCCCTGTGCGAGCCGCGGGACTTCGAGACCGAGCGCGGCGTGGTGCTCGAGGAGATCGCGATGCGCGACGACGACCCCGAGGACCTGCTGCACGACGCGTTCCTCGACGCCCTGCTGGGCGAGCACCCCCTGGGGCGGCCGGTGCTGGGCACCGAGCAGTCCATCGGGGACATGCGGCGCGACGCGCTGTTCGGCTTCTACAAGCGCCGCTACGCGCTGCCGCGGATGGTGCTGGCGGTGGCGGGCAACGTCGAGCACGCCCAGGTGATGCGCCTGGTGCGCAAGCTGGTCGGCGCCCGCCTGGACCGCGCGGGCACGCCGGTGGCGCCGCGCGCGGGCCGGGCGCGCTTCCCGGCGACGCGCCGGCTGGTGCTGCACGACGACGACACCGAGCAGGCGCACCTGATGCTGGGCGTGCGGGCGCTGGACCGGCACGACGAGCGCCGGTTCACGCTGAACGTGCTGAACGCGGCCCTGGGCGGCGGGATGAGCTCGCGGCTGTTCCAGGAGGTCCGGGAGCGGCGCGGCCTTGCCTACCAGGTGTACTCGTCGGTGGGCCTGTACGCGGACGCGGGCACCCTGTCGGTGTACGCGGGCTGCCAGCCCGACCGGCTCGGCGACGTGGCGGGCGTCGTGCGCGACGTGCTGGACGCGGTGGCCCGCGAGGGCCTGTCGGACGCCGAGGTGGCGCGCGGCAAGGGCCAGCTGCGCGGCGGGCTCGTGCTGGGGCTGGAGGACACCAGTTCGCGCATGTCCCGCATCGGCAAGGGCGAGCTGAACTACGGCGACCACCTGTCGGTGGAGCAGACCCTGGCGCGCATCGACGCGGTCACGCCCGAGGACGTCGCGGCGCTGGCGGGCGACCTGTTGCGACGCCCCGTCGCCGGCGCCGTGGTCGGCCCCTACTCTCACGTGGACGATCTGCCGTCCCAGGTGCACGAGGTGATCTCTTGAACGACCCGTCCCCCCTCGACGAGACCGTGCGGGAAGAACCGCTCCGCGTCGGCGTCATCGGCGCGCGCGGCCGGATGGGCGCGGAGGTGTGCCGGGCGGTCGAGGCCGCGCCGGACATGGAAGTCGTGGCGATGGTCGACGCGGGCGACTGGCTGTTCAACCTGTCCGACGCGGGCGCCGAGGTCGTGGTCGACTTCACCAGCCCCGAGGTCGTGATGGACAACATCCGGTTCTGCGTGGACAACGACATCCACGCGGTCGTCGGCACGTCCGGGTTCGACGCGCGGAAGCTGGGCACGGTCTCCGAGTGGCTCGACGCCAAGCCGGGGGTGGGGGTGCTGGTCGCGCCGAACTTCGCGATCGGCGCGGTGCTGTCCATGCGGTTCGCCGAGCTGGCCGCCCGGTACTACGAGTCGGTCGAGGTCGTCGAGCTGCACCACCCGCGCAAGGTGGACGCCCCGTCGGGCACGGCCGCGCACACCGCCCGGCTGATCTCCCAGGCGCGCGAGGCGGCCGGGCTCGGCCCGATGCCGGACGCGACGACGCAGGAGGCGCCGGGGGCGCGCGGCACGCTCGTGGGCGACGTGCGGGTGCACTCGCTGCGGGTGGCGGGGCTGATCGCGCACCAGGAGGTCGTGTTCGGCACCGAGGGCGAGACGCTGACGCTGCGGCACGACTCGCTGGACCGCAAGTCGTTCATGCCGGGCGTGCTGCTGGCCGTGCGGCGGATCGGGGAGCACCCGGGCCTGTCCGTGGGCCTCGACAAGTACATGGACCTCTGAGGGCGATGAGCACCCGCACCGCCGCGTTCCTCGTCACCGCCGCGCTGGCGGTGTACTTCGTGCTGCTCGGCGGTCGGGCGGTGGTGCTGCTGGGCACCGGCGACCCGGTGGGCGTCGCGCTCGGCGTGGGAGTGCTGCTGCTGCCGCTGATCGGCGCGTGGATCGCGTGGACCAACATCAGGTTCGGCTTCACCACGGAGCGGATGGCGCGGCAGCTGGAGGCAGAGGGCGCGCTGCCCGACCTCTCCGGCCTGCCGCGCACGCCGTCCGGCCGAGTGGACCGGACTGCGGCCGACGCGTGGTTCGAGGAGCGCGGGCGGGACGTGGAGGCGCGGCCGGGGGACTGGCGGGCGTGGTTCCTGCTGGCCCAGGCGTACGACCTGTCGGGTGACCGGGGGCGGGCGCGCGAGACGATGCGCAAAGCCATCGACCTTTTCCACGTGCCTACGAATCGGGCGTGAGCCACCCGAGTGAGACGCGGTTCATCCGGTCTTAACGCTCTCTTGCCTTGGATTCGATCGTCACTCTCCGTATCGTATGGGCTGTGACGCACACCTGCGAAGCCCTGCGCCTGACCGTGGCCCTGCTCGTCGTCGCCGCCGCGCTCACCGCCGCCCTCGCCCTGACCTAGTCGTCCCGGCCGGCTCCGGTTCCCACGTGGCCGCGGAGCGGCGGCGGAGCGCGTCCGGTCGCAGCACCACGACCCGCTGCCGTGCAGTGGCCACGATCCCCTCGTCCCGCAGCGCGCGCAGCGCACGCACGACCGCCTTGCGCGACGACGCGATCGACCCGGCCAGTTCCTCCTGGCTGAACGGCAGGGTGATCGCCACCCCGTCGGCGTGCGCCGCGCCGTGCTCGTCGGCCAGTTCGGACAGCAGCGACGCCAGGCGCTGGGCGGTCGTGCTGTCGCCGAACTCGGTGCGCCGCCGCGTGGCCGTGCGCAGTCGGCCGCACATCACCGCCAGCAGGGCGAGGGCGATGCCCGGGTTCGCCCGGAGGGCGGACGTGAACCGGTCCGCCGGCACCCGGAGCACGGTGAGGTCGTCGACGGCGGTCACCGTCGCCGTCCGCGGCTTCCCGTCGATGGCGGCGAGCTCACCGAGCACGTCGCCCGCGCGCCGCACGGCCAGGACGTGGCCGCAGCCCCTCGTGGACGCGGCCACCACCTTCACCCGGCCCTCCAGGACGACGTGGACCGACCTGCTCGTGTCGCCCTCGTGCAGCACCTCCTCGCGCGCGCCGTAGCTCTCCTCGACGCCGCACGCCAGCAGCACCTCCCGTTCGGCGTCGGTGAGCAGCGCCCACAGCGAGTCGGGTGCGGGGCGTCCCCCGCGGTGGTTCGGCGGTGCCACGACGCCTGCCTCTCCGGCCGCACCCCGTGACGTCAGGTCACCGGGGATCGTCCGATCGGGTAGATAACGAATAGGTGGAGCAGTGGGCTGTGGGACATCCGTCCCAGACAGCTGGGCTGTTTCCTGCCATGTTCTCCACATGCGTGGACGGATATCACCCGCATGTGGGAGTAAAGAACACGGAAGCAGGAACATGCTGAACGACCTGGAATACCGGGCCATGCTGGCGCTCGACGTGCAGCGGTCCAGCGGCCGGGGGGAAGCGGCGCGCAAGGAGTTGCGCCGGGTCCTGTTCGCGGAACTGGAATCCTCCTGCCGGGAGAGCGGGATCGAGTGGGCGGAGTGCTTTCGCGAGGATCTCGGTGACGGGATGATGATCGTCTTTCCCGCGATGACGGCGAAGAACCGCATCATCCATCCCCTGGTGCCGGAACTGGCCGCACGATTGCGGGCGCACAACCGGTTGGCGGGCGAGTTGACCGGGATCAGGGTCCGCGTCGCGGTGCACGCCGGCGACGTGCTGGTCGACGGCGACCGCATCGTCGGCAGCCCGATGGAACTCCTGGCCAGGCTGCTCGACGCACCGCAGTTGCGCCAGGCGCTGGCCACCGCGCCGGAGTCCGCGCCGCTCGCGTTGATCACCTCGGCGCACGTGCACGAGGAGGTGGTGCGCCACGGTTATCCCGGAATCGACCCCGACGACTTCCGGGCGGTGGCCGTCGAGGTGAAGGAAACGGCCGTCGACGCCTGGCTCCGGGTCGCCGGGGGCGCGCCGGCGCGCGATCGCCGAATGCCCGGTACCGCCGGCTCCGCACCGGCCCCGGAGAAATCCGCACCGGGTTTCGTGCAGCACAACACGCCGTCCGCGCACGGTGTCGTCTATGCCAGTCAAGGTGGAAACCAGCACTTCTGGACCGGAGGTCCCCGATGATCGACGACAAAGGCCCCCGGCAGTACAACGCACCCGCCGCGGGCGGCAACGTGTACGCCAACCAGGGCGGCACGCAGAACATCTACGCGCAGGAAGCCCGGGACCACTTCCGCGACGGCCTGGAAGCGCTCAAGCACCACCTCTACCCCCAGGCGCTCGATCTCTTCGAGACCTACCTGGCCACCGCGCCCCGAGCCGGCCTGGCCGACGCCGCCGACGCCGAGGCGCAGGTGACCCTGGCCTGCGCGCACGTGTACGCCGCGATGGCGCTGCTCTCGGGCAGCCCGCCGTCGTACCGCACGCCGGAGGAGGTCCTCCGGGTCAACCGGCACCTGGAGAACGCGCTGAAGGCGGACCCGGCGCACCCCGTGCACAGCCAGGCGTCGGTGCTGTGGGCGATCGTCAAGGACGACTACTACGACGCCGACGGGATGCCGGCGCCGCCGCCGGACGCGGCGACGCTGCGGAGGGGCGTGGGGATGCTCGGCCCGCACGAGGTGACCACCTTGGTGGAGCACGTCGCGCCCGCCCGCGGGGAGACGTGGCGCGCGCTGACGACCCGGGCGGGCGAGCTCGGCATCCCGATCTCCGTCGCCGAGGTGGACGAGGTGCGGCGCGGCGGTGACCCGAGGCGCGCGGAGGCGGTGCGGAAGTACTTCACCCCCACGCCGGAGCCCCGGCAGGCGTGGCCGTGGCAGGCGCTGGCGGCGACGGCCGCGTTGCTCGTCCTCGTCGGCCTCATCGCGGGAGACCCCCTCTTCCTCGTCGTGTGCTTCGCGGGCGCGTTCTTCGCCGGCCGCGCCGGCTTCCGCCTGGCCAAGGAGTACCGCGAGTACCTGCGGCTGCTGGCCGCCGCCGAGCCGAAGCCGAGCGACCGGCGGATGGACGAGTGGCTCGGCGACGACGTGGAGCACATCAAGCGCAAGGCGGCGCGCCGCCTGCGGCTCAACATCCGGATCAACACCCACGGCGGCGACCTCGTCGTCCCGGCCCAGGTGGTCGTGGGCATCCCGCGGTCCCAGTACGGCGCGGCCCGGCGCGTCCGGATGTGCCGGGGCGGCGACGGGGAGCTGCGCGCCAACACCTACGACGTCGTCATCCTCTTCCTCACCGGCGGGTTGGTCAGCGCCTACCGCGGGCTGCTCGACTTCGAGTCCGGCGACGTCCTGTTCGACGAGACGCAGGAGCACCACTACCAGGACATCGTCGGCGTCTCCTCGACGTCGATCCCGATGCCCAAGCCGCTGTCGGAGCTGGTCGAGGTCGTGTACGGCATCGACGCGACGATCTCGCTCGCGCACCAGTTCAGGCTGTCCATCACCAGCGGCGAGGCCCTGGAGGTCGACACCGGCTACAGCGGGCCGGTGGCCGAGGCCAACGGCAAGGTCGCCTGGCGCAACAACGAGCACGCGCTGAACGTCATCCAGAAGCTGGTGCGCGCCCGCCACGGCGCCCGGTGAAGCCGAGGGGTCCCCTGCCGGACCGGACCGGACCGACCGGACCGGTCAGGGGACCCTGCCGGGCGTCCGAACGGGTGAACCCGCGTGACATCGCGGAAGCGCCGGGTAAAGGCGTGGGCATGGATCGCACTGCGGTGGACCGCCTCTACGACTGCGACGTGCTCGACCGCCACGGCCGGCACATCGGCCACGTCGTCGGGCTGTGGCTGTCGAACGGCCGGCCGACGTGGGCCTGCGTGCGCAGAACGGCCGGCACGGCCGTCGTGCCGATCCGCGGCGCCCAGGTCCGCGACCGCCGGCTCGTCATCCCGGTGGACCGCCGCGAGGTCGAGGACGGGCCGCGGGTGGACGACTCCGCGCTGTCCGACGCCGACGTGACCCGCCTGCACGACCACTACGGCCTGTCGGTGCCCGAGCAGGGGCTGGTGCCGCACGACCGCGCGGGCGCTAGTGCACCAGCCAGCCCGCGAGCGCGGCAGGCGACGCGGCCAGCGCGCTGAACCGCGTGAAGCGACCGATCACGCCGGTGGAGATGAACAGCCACGACGACATGCCGGCCAGGCCCGCGAGGACCGTGGTGAACATGAACGGCGGCAGGCCGACGACCGAGCTGACCGCGTGCGTGCCGAACATCCAGTGCGGGTGGCGGTGGCAGCGCAGGCGCACCCACTCCAGCCTCGCCCCCCACCTGAGCCGCCACGGCGGCAGCGGCTTCCCCGGCTTCTCCGGCTTCCCCGCGCGCCGCAGGAACGCGGGCAGGCGCAGCGAACCGCGCGCGGCCAGGAAGTAGAACATCTTGCCCAGCACCTGACCCAGGGCCACGGCGAGGCCCACCCACCACCAGGCGATGCCGGGCTGCTGCGTCACCAGGCCGATGACGAAGATCTCGATGCTGATCAGCGGGAGCACCGCGGAGCCGAACGCGATGCCGAACGTGAGGCACAACCACCCGAGCACGTGACCGAGGTTACCGACGGATCACGTCGTCAACAGCAGGGAAAGCCCCCCGGAAACCCTGATTTCCCTCAGGGGTCGACCCCCGGCGTCCAGGGTGCGCACCGTGCCGTCGGGCACCCAGTCGGCCTTGGCGTAGAAGCCCGTCGACGCCTTGTCGGCCTCCGGCACCCACGCGACGCCCCGGGTCGCGCCCTCCTCGCGCAGCCGCGCCGCGGCCGTGGCCAGCAGCCTGCCGCCGTGCCCGCGCCGACCCCAGCGGGGTTCGACGAGCACGCTGACCAGCGCCGTCGTGGCCGCGTCGGCGGGCAGCGCGCCGTCCGCGCGGGCCACCTCGCCGTCGGGCGCGGGACCGGCCACGCAGAACCCCACCAGCCAGCCGCCCTCGGTGGCCACCAGCACCCGGCCGCCCTCGACGGCCTCGGCCCAGGCGGCGGCGGTGCCCGCCACGTCCAGGCCCGCCAGCACCTCCTCGGGCACCAGGTCGCGGTAGGCGGTCCGCCACGTGTCCCGGTGGATGCGGGCGATCTCCGCCA